>JBEKQH010000093.1:0-12718 GCA_049519915.1 Opitutaceae bacterium | reverse complement strand
GCGCGCGCCTCCCGTTACACCTGGGACGACGCTATGCGCCGCCTGGGCGAGTGGTACCAACAAATTCATGCCGGTCCCCGCGCGGCCGCCCCCTTATCATGACCTTCCGCGAATTCCGCACCCTCGTCCGCAGCGATATCGAACGGTTTGCCGAACATACCGGGATGAAGCTCTCGTTCGGGAAAAAAGTGAGCATTTTTTTCATGCCTTCGATCCAGGCGATCTTCCTGCACCGCCTCGGCCGCTATCTGTACTTGCGCGGTTGGCGGATCGTCTCGCGCCTGCTGTTCACGCTGAATATCGTCATCTGGGGCACCGACATTCCGCCGATGACCCGGATCGGGTCCGGCTTTTACATGCCGCATACCGTGGGGGTGACCATTTTCGGCGTCCTGGGGGACCGGGTCGGCGGCGGCAGCGGCAACGAATCCGATATCGGCGCCGGTCCCGGATTGCCCGTGCTCGGCGACGGCGTGCTGATCGGAGCGCGGGCCATGGTCGTCGGGCCGGTCCGCATCGGGTCCGGCAGCCTGATCGGCGCCAATTCCTTCGTGACCTTCGATGTCCCCGAAAATTCCACCGTCGTTTCCCAAACCGCGAAAATAATTTGAACCCTCCCTGCGCCATTTTTTCGTCACCCGTTGCCTCCGTCCAGGCACATGGCCTGCTGATCCCAACCCGCGGCGCGCTTGTGGCCGACCCGCCTAGCTAACATGGAAACCGTGCTCGAACCTGTGACCACCCAGGGCCTTTCTCTCAGCCGTGGAGCGGAGCTGAGGGAGGATGCGGCGCTGCTTGGAAGCCTCGCGCTGACGCTGAAACGCGCGGCCGCGCGCTCACCCGGCCGAGGCGTGCGCTATCTCCGGGCCGACGGGACCGAGCGGGTGCAGGCCTATCCGGAGCTGGTGGCGGACGCCTCCCGCGTCCTGGGGGGATTGCGTGCGGCCGGCTTGAAGCCCGGCGACCGGGCCCTCTTTCAATTCCAACTCAACGAGGATTTCGTCCCCGCTTTCTGGGCCTGCATGATGGGCGGATTCGTCCCGGTGCCGCTCTCGATCCCTCCCGGGTACGACGAACCGCATAACCTCCTCGCCAAGCTGGAAAACGCCTGGGGTCTGCTCGACCATCCGGTCGTCCTCGCCGGGTCGGCCCTGGTGCCCGGCTTGGAAAATTTTGCCCGGCGGCGCGGCCTGGCCGGCTTCCGGGTCCAGGCGATCGACCCGCTCCGGACCTCGCCTCCGGCCGGCGATTGGGAGCCCAGCCGGCCCGAGGATCTGGCCTTGCTGCTGCTCACCTCCGGCAGCACCGGCTTGCCCAAGGCGGTCCAGTTGAGCCACCGCAACATTCTCGCCCGGTCCGCCGCCACCGCGCAGGGGGACGGATTCGGCGCCGACGATGTATCCATGAACTGGATGCCGCTGGACCACGTCGGCGGCCTGGTGATGTACCACGTCCGCGACGTCTACCTCGCCTGTGCGCAAATCCAGGTCGCCACCGAAGTCATCCTGCAAAACCCGCTCGCCTGGCTCGATTGTGTCGACCGCCACCGGGTCTCCATCACCTGGGCGCCGAACTTCGCCTTCGGCCTGGTCAACGACCAGGCCGACGCCATCGCCGGCGGCCGGTGGGACCTTTCGTCGCTGCGTTTCATCCTGAACGGCGGCGAAGCCATCGTAAGCAAGACGGCCCGCCGGTTTCTGGCGCTGCTCGCGCCGCATGGCCTGCCGCCCGGCGCCATGCGGCCGGCCTGGGGGATGTCGGAAACGTCCTCCGGCGTCACGTCGTCCCATCGCTTCGCGCTCGCCACGACGGCCGACACGGATCCCTTCGTCGAGGTGGGCCCGCCTTTGCCCGGGGTCTCGATTCGAATCGTCGACCGCCAGGGCCGCCTCGTTCCCGAGGGCAAGATCGGGAGCCTGCAGGTGACGGGCCCGACCGTCACGGCGGGCTATTTTCGCAATCCGAAATTGAACGCCGAAGTTTTCACGGACGACGGTTGGTTTATCACCGGCGATCTCGGTGTGCTCCGGGACGGCCGACTGACCATCACCGGCCGGGAGAAGGACGTTATCATCATTAACGGCGTCAATGTCTACAGCCACGAGCTCGAGTCGGTGGTCGAGGAGATCGACGGCGTCGAGGTCTCCTTTACCGCCGCCTGCGCCATCCGCCGGCCCGGGGAGAACACGGACCAAGTGGCTATTTTCTTCTGCCCGACGCCGGGGGCCGAGGCCCGCCTGCCCGAACTGGTGAAGACGATTCGCAGCACGGTGAGCCGCAAGGAAAGCGTGTCGCCGGATTTTATCGTGCCCTTGGCGAAGTCGGACATCCCCAAGACCGCCATCGGCAAGATCCAACGCGCCCAACTCAAGAAGCAATTTGAAGCCGGCGAATTTGCCGCGGCCCTGGCCCGCGGCCAGCCGGCGGCCAAGCCGGCCGGGGCGGCTTCCAGCTGGTTCTATCGCCGGGTCTGGCGGGAGACGGAAATCCCCGCGGGACGTTCGTGGCCCGAAGGGCCCTGGCTGGTCTTGGCCGATGAAGCGGGCTTGGGCCACGCGCTGGCCGAAACACTGCAGGCGAAAGGCTCCGCCTGCGCCCGGGTCGTCGCGGGCCCGGAGTTCGCCCAACTCTCCGCGGAACAGTTTGTCGTCAATCCCCACTGCCCCGGCGATTATGATCGCGTCTGGGCCGCGCTCGCCTCCGCGGGCCGGGCTCCGCGGCACACCGTGCATCTGTGGTGCCACGGTCCCCCATCCGGTCTCGACCAGGCCGCGGAGTTCGAGGACGCGCAGGATCTCGGCCTGCACAGCCTTCTCTATCTGGCGCAGGCTCTCGGCCGGGCGAAAGCCGATGACGTTCCGCATCGGCTCTGGGTGGTCTCGACTCACGCTTTTGCGGTGCGGGAGGGCGAGGGAGCGGCTTGCGAAAGGTCCGCGGTATCGGGCCTTTTGAAGACGCTGCCGCAGGAGCTCCCCGGCTTGGTGTGCAACCAAGTGGATTTCGCCGAGGCCGAGATCTCCGACCAAGTCCGCTTTTTGTGCGGCGAATTTTGCGCGGCGGAAACGGCTTTGGAAATCGCCTACCGCGCAGGCCGGCGGTTCCAGTCCACGCTGGCCCACGTGGACACCGCGGACACCGGCGACGATCCGGGCCTGGTCCCGGGCGGATGCTATCTGATCAGCGGCGGGATGGGCGGGATCGGTTGCGAAGTGGCCCGTTATCTGGCCGAAGACTATCAGGCTCGGTTGCTGATCGTCGGCCGTTCCCCGGCCGAAACGGTGGAGGAGCGGCTGCGCGAATTGAGCCGCCGGGGCGGCGATATCGCCTATGTTTCCGTCGACGTCGCGGACTTCGCCCGCGTGCGCGCCGAGATTTTTGCGGCGGAAGCCCGGTGGGGCCGACCCCTTGACGGTATTTTCCACCTGGCCGGGGTTTTGGAGACGCGTCCATTGATGGCCGAGACGCGCGAAACGCTGGAGCGCAGCCTGCAGGCCAAGACCGCCGGAGCGTGGGGACTGCAGCAGATCGCGAAAAGCCGGCCGGGGCTTCTGATGGTTAATTTCTCTTCGCTGCTCGGCTATTTTGGCGGGTATCAGTACGGAGGCTATGCCGCGGCCAACGCCTTTCTCGAGGGGCTTACGCAACACCAGCGTTCGCTGGGGCTGCGCAGTTTCTGCCTGATGTGGAGCGCCTGGTCCAAGACCGGAATGAACCAGGGTGGGGCGGACGAAGAGGCCGCCACGCGGGCCAAGGGCTACTTTTCCCTTACCCCCGCCCAAGGCCTCGAGGCCTTGCGCTTCGCCTTGCGCGCCGGCCACCCGCAGCTGGTGATTGGTCTCGATGGCCGCAACGCCAATATCCGGCCTTATCTCGAGGCTGCGCCGGAGGACGCGGGGTCGGAGGAAAACGATCACGTCGAGCCTCGCACGGAGACGGAGCGGAAACTTGTCACGATCTGGCAGGAGCTGCTCAAGCGCCCGCGCTTGGGGATCCGGGACAATTTTTTCGAGGTGGGCGGGCGCTCCTTGCTGGCGGCGCGAATTTTTGCGCAGATCGAAAAGGTCTTTGGCCAAAGTCTGCCCCTCGCGACCCTGTTCAAGGCCCCGACCATCGAGCGGCTCGCCGCTTTCCTCGAAAGCGGGACGGGCGCCCCGGCGGTCTGCCAGGTCGAGCCGCTGCAACGCGAGGGAACGCGTCCGCCCTTTTTCTGCATCCCCGGAGGCGCCAGCGACATCATCGTCTTCCGCCCGCTCGCCGCACGACTGGGTCCCGACCAGCCCTTTTACGGCCTGCAGGCCCAAGGGTTGGACGGCACGAAGACGGATGCGCCCATCCTCCCGATCGCGGAGCTGGCCGGCTATTTCATCAAGGAGATGAGGGCGATCCAGCCTGAGGGCCCCTATCAGTTCGGCGGACATTGTTTCGGCGCCTTGCTCGCCTACGAAATCGCCCGGCAGCTTCAGGCCCAAGGCCAGTCGGTGGCGCTGCTGGCGTTGCTCGACCCCACTGCCACCACGACCCTCGACCTCGGAGTGTTTCACTCGTTCAGATCGAAGCTCCTTTTTTTCCTGAAGATCTACCGGCGGATGAGTTTCGTGGATAAAATCAAATTCCCCTACGTCTTCGTCAGCTACTTTTTCAGCCGCAAGGTCGTCGTCAGCCGCCGGCTCGAGCCGACGATCGAACGCTTGCGCCGCTTGCACGAGGGTTATGCTTTGCAGCCGTATCCAGGCCGGGCGGATTTGTTTTTGGCCGCCGATTCCCGGCATGAATTCGATGGGGACGCCGACTCGCGTCTTGTCCTGGGCAAACTGGCCCAGGGCGGGGTCAACACCCATGTGATCGAAGGCAACCATCACACCATGTTGCAAGAGCCCTATGTTCGCGACCTGGCCGACAAACTCGGCCGTCGGTTGCTGCCGCCCCAGACGCCACCTTCCCGCTGATCCTAATATCCATCGATGAACACCGAAAGCCCGACTGAGACTCTTCCGACCGCACAGCTCTCCGAAATCGACGGAGGCCCGCTGTCGCTGCCGGCTGGCTACCCGGCCAGCTTGGCCGCCGCGTTGGAACGGGCGGCGCGGGAATGCCCCGCACAAGGCGTGATCTGCCTGGACGCGGCGGGCGAGGCGCAGGAGCAGAGTTATCCGGCGCTGCTGGCCGAGTCGGGCCGCCTGCTCGGCGGTTTGCGGGCCGGCGGACTCCGGCCGGGCGACCCGGTTCTCTTTCAACTGGATAAGAACGCCGAGTTTATTCCCGCCTTCTGGGCCTGCCAATTGGGTGGCTTCGTCCCGGTGCCCGTTTCCATTGCGCCGACCTACGAGCAACCGCACAGCACGCTCGCCAAGCTGCGCAACGCCTGGACCCTGCTGGGCGAGCCGCTCACGCTGGCCGGATCGGGCCTGGCCCCGCGGCTGCAGGCCTTTGCCGAACGCGAGGGACTGGCCGGATTCCGCATCGAAACGCCGGAGGCCCTGCGCGCGCATCCCCCGGCGACCGCCTGGCATCCGAGCCAGCCGGACGACCTCGCCCTGCTTTTGCTGACCTCGGGGAGCACCGGACTGCCCAAGGCCGTGCGCCAGACCCAGCGCAACCTCCTGGCCTGGGCCGCCAGCGTGGCCGGATACTGCCAGTTCACGCCGGCCGATGTATCCATCAACTGGATGCCGTTGGACCATGTCGGCGGTCTCGTCATGTTCCACCTGCGCGACATGCTGATCGGCTGCCGCCAGGTGCACGCGCCCACCGAGACCGTGCTGCAACGCCCCTTGGTTTGGCTGGAATGGATCGAGCGTTACCGCGCCACCATCACCTGGGCGCCCAATTTCGCCTTCGGCTTAGTCAACGAACAGGCCGAAGAGCTCGCCGAGCGCCGCTTCGATCTGTCCTCCATGCGCTCCATCCTCAACGGCGGCGAGGCCATCGTCAGCAAGACCGCCCGGCGTTTTCTTTCGCTCCTCGCGCCGCACGGTCTGCCCGCGACGGCGATGCTCCCGGTCTGGGGCATGTCGGAAACCTGTTCTTGCCTTTGTCGAAGTGGGTGAGCCTCTCCCGGGCCTTCGGCTGCGCATCGTCGACCAGCACGATGTCCCGGTGCCCGTCGGCAAGATCGGCCGCCTGCAGATTCGCGGCGTATCCGTCACCGAAGGCTATCATAAGAATCCGGAGGCCAACCAAAAATCCTACACGGCGGACGGCTGGTTCATCACCGGCGACCTGGGCGTGATCAAGGACGGGCAGCTTTCCATCACCGGGCGGGAAAAGGACATCATCATCATCAACGGGGTCAATTTCTACAGCCACGAGATCGAGTCGGTCGTGGAGGAAATCGACGGGGTCGAGGTTTCCTTCACCGCCGCCTGCGCCATTCGCGCGCCCGGGGAGGACACCGACCGGGTGGCCGTCTTCTTTTGTCCGACCCAAGCCGGCAAATCCCGTCTCCCCGAACTGGTCAAGACCATCCGCAGCACCGTGGCCCGGAAGGAAGGCGTGATGCCGGATTTTATCGTGCCCCTGGCCAAGGGAGACATTCCGAAGACCGCCATCGGCAAGATCCAGCGGGCGCAGCTAAAAAAACAATTTGAAGCCGGCGAGTTTGCCGCGGCCCTCGCCCGGGCCCAGCCCGCGCCGGCCGCCGGTTCCGGGCTCTTTGGCCAGACGTGGATAGAGGCGCCATGGCCCGAGGCGGCGACGTTGCCCGCCGGCCGGCACGTCTTGATCCTGGCGGATTCGGCCGGGTTGGGCGCCGAGCTGGCCCGCCGGTTGCGTGCCGCCGGGCACACCTGTGTGGTGGCAGGCATGGGCCCGGCCTTTCTCCGAGAGGACGACGAGAATTTCCAACTCGATCCGCTCTGCCCCGACGGATTACCCCGGCTCTTTGCCGCCATCGGCCGCCGGCCCTTGACCCATGCGGTCTACGCCTGGGCCTACCCGCCGGCCGCCGCTGAAGCCGCGAGCGCGGCGGAAATCGAAGCGGCGCAGGCCACCGGCAGCCTGGGCCTGTTGCGGTTGTTGCGAGCCTGGCCCGCGCCATCCGAAGACGCTCCCCCCGTCCGCCTCTTGGTGGTGACCACCCGCCTGCAGGCGGTTTCCGCCGGGGAGCCGGTCGACTACGCGAAGGCGCCGCTGCTCGGCCTGGTTCGGACGCTTCCCCACGAATTTGCCTGGCTCGACTGCAGCCAGCTCGACCTGGAGGGCCTCGATCTCGCGGCCGACGTTTGCGCGGCGGGGCGCGAACTGGCCGTGGCCGGCGCCGGGGAATTTGCGGTGCGCGGCGGAGGCCGCCGGGCCCCGAGACTCACGAGTATTGTTTTGTCGGATACAATAAAATCGGCCGGTTTTCGGCCCGGCGGACTGTATCTGTTGTCCGGGGGGTTGGGCGGTATCGGGCGGGCGGTGGCCTGGCGGTTGGCCGAACGCTATCGGGCGCAACTCCTTCTGCTCGGCCGGCAGCCGCGGCCGGAGTCGGGATCGGCGGACGAGCGCGGCGAGGCCTTGCGATCCCTGGAGCAGGCGGGTGCCGCCGTGCACTACGAGGCCGGCGACTTGCTCGACCCGGCTTTTGTGCGCGCCGCCGTCGACCGGGCGGTGCAACGCGCGGGCCGGCCGCTCAGCGGCGTGATTCATCTCGCCGGCGAATACCACGAAGCGACCCTGGCGCAGGAGACCGACGAAGGCTGGCTGCGATCGCTCCGGCCCAAATTGCTTGGCGCCTGGTCGCTCGATCAGGTCGCCCGCGAGCATCCGGATTGCCTGTTCATCCATTTCTCGTCCGTCCTCGGCCATTTCGGCGCGCTGGGCACCGGAGCCTACGCGGCGGCCAATGCGAGCCTCGACGTTTTTGCCCGGGCGCAACGGCGGGAGGGCCGCAATAGCTACAGTCTCCTCTGGTCGCTTTGGGCCGGGACCGGCATGGGCCGCGCCGGCAGCAGCGAGGCCATGACCGCGCGGGGCTGGCTTACGCTCGCGCCCGACCAGGGCCTGGACTGGCTGGAACAGGCGTTGCGTTCGGACCAGGCGCAAATTTTTGCCGGACTCGACCCGGCCAGCCGCCTTCTGCGTCGCCAACTCGATCCGGCCGAGGGCATGGTCGAAGCGGATCCGGCCGGGGGCTATGTGGCCCCGCGGACCGAACTGGAGCAAAAGCTCGCCCGGATGTGGGAGGAGGTCCTGGCGGTGCCGCGGGTTGGATTGAAGGACAACTTTTTCGAGCTCGGCGGCCGCTCCCTCATCGCAGCGCGTCTCTTCGCCCGCATCGACAAGGACTTGGGCCGCAAACTGCCGCTGGCGATCTTGTTCAAGGCGGCGACGGTCGAAGCGTTGGCCGCTTTACTGGAAGAGACCGCGGATGCGGCGCCGCCCTGCCGGCTGTTGCCGGTGCAGTCGAACGGTTCGCGACCGCCTTTTTTCTGCATTCCGGGTGGCGGCAGCGACGCCATCGTCTTCCAGGATTTATCCCGCGAGTTGGGCCCGGACCAGCCGTTTTACGGGCTGCAGGCCCGCGGCCTCGATGCGACGCGGGTGGAGGGCGAATTTCCGAGCGTGGAAGACGTCGCGGCGGATTTTATCAAGGCGATCCAAGGCGTTCAGCCACAGGGTCCGTATTATTTGGGCGGCCATTGCTTTGGTTGCCTGCTCGCCTGGGAGGTCGCCGGCCAGCTCAAGGCGCAGGGCCACGAGGTCGGCCTGCTGGCCCTGCTCGATCCGATCGTCAGCAACGTTTTTTCCGACGACATCATCGGCCGCGACCGGCTGCGTTATCATTTCCAGAAATTCATGCGCCTGCCGCCCGCGGCGAAGGTCGGATACTTTTGGTCAAGGGTGCGCAATTTCGGCCGCACCCTGGTGGTCAGGCAGCGCATCGCGCAGTCTTACGATCAGGCGCGTTCGATGCATCGGCGCTACCGGCTTCGGCCCTATCCCGGCCGGATCGTGGTTTTTTTGGCCGACGATTCGTTTTTCAAAATGAGGCCGGACCGCGATCCCCGCCGCTATTACGAGCATCTGGCGGCGGAAGGCGCCCATTACATCGAAGTCGCGGGAGATCACCACAGCATGCTTCACACCCCCGGAGTGCCGGGCCTGGCAGCCGGGCTTCGTTCGTGTCTGACCCCAGCCCCTGCGTTTGCCTAATCCTCCCATGACATACCCGACGATATCCGCGCCCGCGGGCGCTTCCTCTCTGCCCTGGCGGGCCCCGTGGCCGCGCTGGGCGCGCTTTTTCTATGGGGTTTGTTTCGTCGCCAGTCTCGCCGCTTGCCGCGGCGCCAAGCCTCTGGAGCTCTCGGAGATCCACTCCAGGTCCGACCGTCCGGTCGTCTGCCACGTCGATCCGACCCGCGAGCTCCGGCGGATTCCCCGCGCCTTGTTCGGCACCAATCTGGAATGGTTTAACAACGCCGACGGCCTGGCCGGTCCCGACGGTTCGGTCGACCCGGCTTGGCTTACCCTCGCCCGCGACGAGGGGATCGACAACGTCCGTTTTCCCGGCGGCACGCTGTCGGATTTCTATCACTGGCGGGATGGGATCGGTCCGGTGGAGAACCGTCCGGTGCGGGAACACCCGACCGATCCGGGACAATCGCCCAACCTCTTCGGCACGCCGGAATTCATCCGTTTTTGCCAGGCGATCGACGCGCAGCCGCTGATCACGGTCAACGCCGGCACCGGCACCGCGGCCGAAGCGGCGGACTGGGTGGCTTACTGCAACCAGCCGTCGAACGCCGAGCGCGCGGCGGACGGCCTGCCCGACCCGGTGAACGTCAAGCTGTGGGAGGTGGGCAACGAACTTTATTTGCCGGGGAATCCCACCGACAAAAAGAAAATCACCGTGCCTCCGGACGTCTATGCCGACCGGTTTCTCGAATTTGCCGCCGCCATGCGCAAAGCCGACCCGACGATCAAGCTGATGGCGATCGGCACGGCCAATTCCAGCGCCATCGAGCTGCCCTATCCGGACTGGACGGAGACTTTGCTGAAGAAGGCGGCTCCCGCCATGGACTACATCGCGGTGCACAACGCCTACTATCCGATGATCTTCGGTAAAACGGGCCTGGCGGCGAAGGATGTTTACCAGAGCCTATGGGCCGCCCCGGAAGCCGTGAACCGCAGCTTGAGCGCGCTGGACGCTCTCCTCACCAAGTACGAAAGCGGACGGCACATCGGGATCGCCGTGACCGAATGGGGCGCGATGTTCTCGTTCGACCGGCAGTGGATCGACCAGGTGAAGACCATGGGCACGGCCGTTTATCTGGCCCGTCTTATGCAGGTTTTTATCGGCCAGCCGCGGGTCGAGGTAGCCAACTATTTTAAATTTACCGACCGTTTTGCGATGGGCTGGGTCGGCTACGACCAGAAGCCCAAGGTTCCCTATTATGTGATCCAGCTTTTTGCCCGGCACTTTGGCCGCCGCCTGGTCGAGACCACGGTGGAAAGCCCGACCTTCAGCATTGGTCCGGTGGGCGTGGCCACGGCGGAGCAAGACGTGCCGGACGTCACGGCCGTGGCGGCCTTGGACGATTCCGGCCACAAACTTTTCATCAACCTGATCAACCGCAGCTGGCAGACGATCCATTCGGTGCAGCTCGACACCGGCCGTTTCAAGGCGGCGGACGCCGCCACCGCGTGGGAGCTGACCGCGCCGGGCGTGACCGATCACAACGGCCGCGACATGCCCGCGGAGATTCCTCCCAGCCTCTACGACGAACCTCCGTTAAATCGCGCCGCGAAGGCCGTCGTCCAACTCGAAGAAAAAACCGTCACGCTTAAGTCAGCCATCGTCCTTCAGCCCTATTCCATCCTCACGCTCGAGCTCAACGCACAATTATGATCCCGCCCGTCTCCCCTCCACCGTGTTCCAATTCGTCAATCGCCCGGATCCGCCGATTCTGGCTGGCCGCCGGCCTCGGCGGCGCGCTCTTGCTGTGCGCCTGCGCTACCCATGGCGTCAGGTTGCGCCGGAACGGCGAGCCGTTGCAGCCCCTGGCCGGCGGAGACAGCTTGATGCCCCAGCCCGCGATTTTCCCCTATCTTTCGCCGCTCGACCAGGTCCGCGTGCAAATCCTGCCCGTGGACACGGCCGGAAACGGCCTGGCGCTGGAACCGTATGACACGGTCAAATACGAGTTCAATTTGCTGGGGGACAGCTACCAAATTTTACCGGGCGACGAGCTCACGGTGCAATTTGCCCCCGGCGCCAAGACCGAACTCGCCTTGGTCGTGCGGCCCGACGGCAAAATTTCGCTGCCGGACGCGGGCGAAGTGACCGCCATGGGGAAAACGCCGACGCAATTGGCCGACGACATCGACACGGCCTATCGCAGCCAGATGAAACGACCGTCCGCCTCGGTCACCGTCGCCAAATCGAGCCTTTCGCTCGATGCGCTGTCCGGTGAAGCGGTGGTGCAGGACGATGGAACGATTTCTATTCCGAAACTCGGCCGGACCGCGGCGGCCGGGCTGGGGACCGAGAAACTGGGCGAAAATCTCTCGGCGCTGGCCCTGAAGCGTTTTGGAGCTTCGCTGACCGTCCAGGTCAGCCGGCAAATTCCTTCGGTGGACAAACAAAAAGAGGGATTGGTCGGGTTTGACCAGGTGCTGACGGT
Source organism: Opitutaceae bacterium (assembly GCA_049519915.1). Taxonomy (GTDB): domain Bacteria; phylum Verrucomicrobiota; class Verrucomicrobiia; order Opitutales; family Opitutaceae; genus DASRHD01. Next base: position 1,112 of record JBEKQH010000093.1, on the reverse strand, counting down.
GGCGTCCGACGGCCGCTTGGCCTTGCCCGAAATCGGCACCTTTGCCGCCGCGGGGAACACCACGCCCTTCCTTCAGACGGAGATCGAAAAGGCGCTGCGCAGCCGTTATAAGAGTCCCCTGACCGTCTCGATCGAAATCGAGGAGTCGACCGTTCGCGTGATCTATGTCGACGGCGAAGTCGGCCATCCCGGCGCATATCCGCTTTCGCCGAATATGACCTTGCTCAAGGCGGTGACCCTAGCCGGCGGAATCGTTCCCACCGGCGACCTGCGCCGGGTCACGCTCATCCACCGCGATAGCCTGGACAATGTCTATGTGTATAACACAAATCTGAAGGACTTTATCGAAAAGGGGGCCAAGGACAACGACCTGGCCCTTTCGACCCAGGACATCGTGGTCGTTCCGAAGAGCGCGGTCGCCAAGGCCGACCAATGGGTCGACCAATATATCACCCAGATCCTGCCGTTCTCCCGCAGCGCCGGTTACAGCTATACGCAAGGGACGGTCAAGCCTCTCTCGCCTTGATCTGATTTCAATAACAGACGCCATGATAAAAGCGCCTTCCTATCCCCATTTGCCCCCGCTACAGACGCCCTCGGCTTCGCTGACTCCGAGCGTGCATAACGAACGGTTGTTTGAGCCGCGGCCGGCGCCGAACTTTTTGATCGTCGGCGCGGCCCGGGCCGGGACGACGTCGCTCTGGCAATGGCTGCGCGGGCATCCGCAGGTGTTCATGACCCGCTATAAAGAGCCAGCGTTCTTCGTGCATAACTTCGGGGTGTTTAACCAGGAAAAATACCTTTCGTTGTTCAAGGCCGGCCGGGGCAAGCCCTGCATTGGCGAAGCGTCCACGGCCTACCTTTCCTCGCCGGAAAGCCCGCCGTGGATTCATGACGTCCTCGGCCGCGTCAAGATCATCATGGTTCTGCGCAACCCGGTCGCCCGCGCTTATTCCATGTATTGCTGGCTGACCATGATCGGCCTCGAACCGTTGGCAACGTTTGAAGAGGCGCTGACCCAAGAAAGCCGGCGCATGACCAGCCTCCCTTTTCGCCAAAACTGCCCGATCGATTTTCACAACTATCAGTATTTCAATGCGGGCCTCTATATC
>JBEKQH010000092.1:0-6756 GCA_049519915.1 Opitutaceae bacterium | reverse complement strand
AGCATAGTGCGGATTGAAACCGCCTGATCGCGGCTGCGCCTGAGCTGCTTGCGGATCGCTGTGCTCACGTTAGCACAGTGCGGATTGAAACGACTCCGAAGCCCGCGCCGTGGCGGAAGCTACCCAAATCGCCCTGCTCATATGAGCAGGGTGCGGATTGAAACTACCGAGACGGGGAGATAGGGACGTGGCGCGTTGGGATCGCCCTGCTCGCGCGAGCAGAGCGCGGATTGAAACATCTATTCGTTTAAGGGGGCGATGACCTACGGAATCGTTGTGCTCATAGGAGCACAGTGCAGATTCAATCAAGTTTGGCGGCTGGGGAACGCAAAAGGAGCTTTATCCCTCTGTTTATGTGAACAGAGGGCGGATTGAAATCACAATGGAGGTAAATTCGGTTTTCACTTCATCGTATCGTCCTACTCACTTGTGCAAGGTGGCGATTAAAACACCACATACATGACGGCTATCCAGCCAATTTTCATCTAGACTCTTTGACAACTTTCGCAAAATCCTCGAATAAATACCTTACACATCGGTTTATAGCCGATGCAACATCGCTCCGCCTTCACCAGCGGAACGCGGATTGAAACAGGATGCGCCCGGAGCGCATCAGCGCGGCAATGTATCGCTCCGCTTTCACAAGCGGAACGCGGATTGAAACCAAATCTCGTCGCATTGAATCTGCTCACACGGCAGATCGCTCCGCCTTCACCGGCGGAACGCGGATTGAAATCTCGTACCGCTGTAGCGGCTCTTCACACATCGGATTTCGCTCCACTTTCGCAAGCGGAGCGCGGATTGAAACTTGACCCGCCCTACCGGTTAGACCGGATTGCCCAATCGCCTCGCTCATAAGAGCGGGCGATTTGCTGTTGCTACACTTATTCACAGACATCAACCGAAACCCACAGCTCACCGGGCCGCAGACCGGTCAGACTTTCGGGCTGGTTTTCCAAACTGCCCGGTCCAACTCGATCATCGCAACCTGAAGCTCATCAGCTGCACGTTTTAGATCCTGCATCGCTCCACCGGCACGAAACCTCTCGCGCAAAGCTTCCGCTCGCGCCGCTTCAATCTTTTCCCGGAGTGTTTTTTGTCCCGCACGATGGTTGCGATTCATTTTGGCCGTTGCCATGCCGGTAATCCAACGCCGCTTGCGTGCTTCAGGTCAAGTCCGCAGGGGCTATCTCGGAAGGCGAACGCCGCTAATTCCTCGTGTTACGCGAAGGCAAGCGCTGGCGGGCTGTGCCGACACAGTGCAGGAAACGCTCACCGTTCGGGGCATTGAACTGTCCTGGGTATTCGTCGGCGATTACTGCCATCGCGTGCTTTGATGACGACAACGACCCGCTGAAAAATTCGCCGCCGCGACTAACAATCCATGCGCGGAAAAATACCCAAGACTCATCGTTGAAAGTCCAGTGCGCGCGTGCTTCGGAGCGCAGGGCGGGTGTGTTCAACGCCTCAACCTGCTCTGCGAAGAATTCCTCGAAGACGTCCAATCCGTCCTCATCGCAGATGCCGAGCTTGTGAACCAAGATTTCACAAACCGCAGCGTCGTCGTCTTTGCCGTCAAACCGCGCGTCATCGATCAGCCTCCAGAAGTGGTCGCCCATGCGGCCTTTGGAAACCTATCGTTCGTCTCTGTTCCCCAGCCAACACCAAGAGCCGGTGCAGGTCGGTTACGTGCCGACGAACAGGATGCCGAACGCGGCGAAGCGAACCTCCAGCTTCTCTTAACAATCCCGCTGCGCTTTTGCCCAACGAAGAAAAGACTGCCGAAATGGTGACCCCACCCGGAATTGAACCGGGATCTACCGCTTAGGAGGCAGTAGCTCTATCCATTTGAGCTATGGGGTCGCTCGCAATTGTTCTCAGGATACCAAATGTCCTGGAACTTCACAAGGAGACCACGAGAGACGAGCAAACTCCGGTGAAAGCCGGAACTCAAGCGCGTTGTCCATCGCGACCGGGCGCGAGGTGTTAGGCGAAAGATTCTGACCTCGGTCCGGCTCGGCCATCGAAGCGGCTCGGGCGCTACCCGCGCTGTCGAACCGGCGTGCCTCGTGCCTTGAGGGTATGGCGTATCGTTCGCCGTCAAGGTATTGCTCGAATGGCTGCCGCCACGCTATCGCGCCCTGCGGGTTCTGCGCTCCACCGTTGACTGCGTCCGCTACGCCAAAGACCGGCACTTAAGAGGCACGCTCGGTCTCTGCAATGCCGGATAAGGATTGGGTGTCCGTTGCTTGTCGCCTTTAGCGCACTTCGATGCGGCCTGCTTCGCTGCCCTTTTTGATGTCTTCGGCGTTTTCGCGTGGCCTGGCACCTTGCTGTCGCAAATCAGCTCGGAAAATGCCCTGAACCCGGAACAGCTCCAATGAGTGCCATGTAGTGGGTAATCCCAATCACTTCGCGCAGCCGCTCGACCGGACTCCCACGGCTGAGTGCTTTCAGATTGCGGTGATTGAATTGAACCGCGCGGTTTCAGAGAAGAACTTGCTCCGAGAGGATGACCATTCCGCCGGTATCAGATTTGATACCGAGAGAGCAGGGCAGGATGCCGAGCCAATAGTTCAAAAACCTATGCTCTATCGGCTTTCTGATCTGATACCGCATTTGATACCGTTTTGGTTTTTTCGAGCAAAAACGGGCCAAAAATAGCCAAAGGTTAGACGAAAATTTAGGGACGCGAAAAGTGCTGTATCCTCAACAAAATCAATGACAATCAACGCCAGCAAAAAGCAGCAAAAATTTCATCATACCCCTTGACAGCGGTTTCCTAAACCGCTTATCCCGGTTCAAGTCCGGGCGGGGGCACCAGTTAGTACTAGTGTCCCGAGGCTCGGTGCCGAGGTTTGCGCAAAACCTGCTTTAACGGGCACGATGCGGTGCGCCCACTCCGCTCCGTTTTTCCTGCTATACTCCATCGACAAAACATACGCCCAACGATGAGTCGAGATAGTCTCAGGCTCCTTGACTCAGATTATCTGTCTGATAATCTGAGTCGCGTGGAAACCACGCTCACCGCCTTTCAGCGCCAATTCTCCGAGGCGCGCAAGGCCGCGGACCGTGGAGAAACGGTCGCGATCAAGTCCGACGACCATTCGGAGTACGTTTTTTTCCGCCGAGGGAAGGCTCCCGCGCGGCCCTTCGGCGATCTCGAGAAACTCTTCGGCGTCGTAGCCCTCAATCGCAAGAGCGAACCCGCCCGTGACCGAATCCTCCGACATCTTCGCAAGAACGCTACTGCTTGATACCGGCCCACTCGTCGCGGCCATCGATCGGACCGACCGACATCACACCTGGGCGAGGCGCACGCTGCCCCAACTCAAAGGCCGGGCAGTCACGTGCGAAGCCTGCCTTGCCGAGGCCTTGCACTTGCTGGAAAACAGCCCGGCCGCGATCACAGCCTTGCGCGGATTTCTTGAGCGCATGGAGGTGGTTTCTGTGGTGGCGACAGAACTTTCCACGGTATTCCAGCGCCTGGCGGACTTTGCCCCGGCGATGGATCTGGCGGATGCCTGTTTGGTTGTTCTTCAGCGGCGCATCCCAACGTCCATCGTCATCACCACCGAGCACCGCGACTTCGCCACCTACCGCATCCCTTTTCTTTCACCGCTCGGCCTCTTTGCCGCGTGAAAGCCGTAGGGTACTATTCTGAGACGGTTCCGAGCGGGGTGCCCGCTGGCAATCGTGGCTTTAGCAAAGCAGGCTCATCCCGCGAGAACGTGAGATTCCTCGCTTCACTCGGAATGACAAATGGAGAGACCGTATGCCAAGTTTCACTGGTGGCGATCACTGGTGGCGAAGCCTCCAGTGCGACATGGCGGCAACCGCCGACTCGGTCCAAGTGGATCCTTCACTTTATTCAGGATGACAAGGCGAGGTCCGGCCGGCCAAGTTTTACGAGGGCGATTCTCGGAACTTTCGGGGCGAGAACGCGTCATCTCCGAGGGGCCAGGTCCGCCTTCACAAAAGCTTTAGTAAGAGCGTATCCATGTATTAAGACTTCTGATCACGAGGCGGTCCGGTTGCCCCCGCAGCCGTGTCTCGACAAACGTATTTAACCGTCCTAATTTCCGCCTTCCCCCATGTTATCCATGACTCATTCCCAATCCCGTCGCTCAACGCGGGCGTTCACCCTCCTCGAAATTCTGATCGCGATTGCCATTCTCGGCCTGTTGGTCGGTGTCGCCGTCGCCAACTTGGACAAAATTTTTGGCAACAGCCAGGAATCGATCGCCAAACTATTTGTCCAGGAGAGCATTAAGATTCCACTCAATACCTACCGCATGGCGATGGGTTCGTATCCGTCGTCGACCGATGGCTTGAACGCACTCGTCACCGCTCCGGGCAACAGCAACGGCAATTGGCGCGGGCCTTACATTGCCGATGGCAAGCTGCCGCTCGATCCTTGGGGCCAGCCTTACCAATACGCCTATCCCGGTGTGCACAACAAAGATAGTTACGATGTCTGGTCGAAAGGCCCTCCCGGCAGCACAGAGAATGACATCGGCAATTGGTGAAGTATGACCGTCGGAGGGGAGCGCCCGGCGGGATCGTTGGCCGCCTTGGCGAAGGCGGCCAAGGGTGGCCGTGTCCGATTTAGCCGATCGCCGCGCGCAGCTTTCACTTTGCTGGAAATCCTGCTGGCCCTGGCGCTGCTGGTCTTGCTGCTTTCGGCGAGCGTCGGCATCTCGGCCGAGCTTGCCGGCGGGGGAAAGTCCGAGACCCCGACCGACGTATTTTGGAAGGCTTTGGTCGCCGCCCGCAAGCAAGCGCTGACGTCGCAGCAGGACATCCGCATGAATTTTGATGCGAAGGGGAAGGCCTTTCTCGTGGGCGCCAACGTAGGCGCTGAAACCGACTCCGCGACCGATGCCCAAGCCGGCGCCAAACAGGCGGCCGAAGCTGCCGCCGGTACCCAATCGTTTGCGGTGTCGAACGCGGGCGACCAATTGGCCGTCGATTTTTTGCCTGTCGGCAAGACCAACACCAGCGTGTTGATCGGCGGCGAGATGATTGAAACGGAATCGCTCCCCTACGTAACTTTTTACAGCGACGGCACCTGCACGCCCTTCCGCGTCCAGTTTCACAGCACCGGTCCGGCCTATGTGATTGCCATCGACCCCTGGACGTGCGCCCAAGTGCTGGAGGAAAAGAAATGAACAGGACCAAACCGCATCGTTCCGTTCGGGGCGGTTTCACCCTGCTGGAAGTGCTGGTCGCGCTCGCGATTTTCGTTATGGCCGCCGTCGTCCTTGGCTCGGCCTATCTCAACGTCCTCAACGCTTACGATCTCGCCCAGCGGGCCAGCGAGCGCAATGGGGACCTCGAGTTTGCCCGCTCGCTCTTGCTGGCCGAACCGGACCACGACAAGGCCGAGCAGGGCGGCGCGTTCGACTCCGCCAACAGCCGCCACGTCACTTGGCACGCACAAATCGAGCCGACGGATACCGTCGATGTATTTTCCGTCGCTTTCACCTGCGAGATCGACGATCCCGCCGCGCATGGCCCCGATACCATCACGGAGAATTTCATGGTCTTGCGTCCCACCTGGTCGGTCCCGACGGAGCGATCCGCGCTGCAGGCGACCGTCCAGGCGAAGATCGCAAAATTAAAAGGAGCGGCGCCGCAATGACGAATCCCGCCCAAGGCCGAGGCCAGTCCAGTTGCAGGCGGGTGCGGGCACCCGCCTCGCCCGCGTTCACCTTGCTGGAAATCCTGCTTTCGATCGCGCTGGTGGGCCTGGTGTTTGTCGGGATGAACACGTTTATCTTTTCGATGGGAGAATTGTGGGGCCATCGCAGCGACGCGCGGCTGTTGGACCTGCATGCGCGCGCGGTCACCCGGTTTCTCGACCAACAATTGCGCACGGCTTCGCTCCCGCCCGAGATCCAGACGGGGGTCGTGCCGGTCTCTCCACAGGAAATCCGCCCGCAAAACGGCCCCAGCGAAAACCTGCTTACGTTCGAACTACCCGCCGGCTGCCGTCTCTTCAACTGGCCCGGGCCGCCGCTGCCCGATGTCATCTGTTCGCTGCAGGTCCGCTCGGGCGAGGGTCTGTTTCTGCTTTGGCATTCCAAGCTTGAAACCCATTTTGCCGACGATCCGCCCCGCGAAGTCCTGGTGACGCCCTTTGTCAATTCGATGGAATACGATTACTACGATGCCGACAGCAAGAATTGGCAGACCGAAACCGTGTTGCGCACCAACAGCAACGGCCAGGCCGTGGCCCCGCAGCGGCTCCGTCTCCATTTTATCTACGGCACGCTGACCCGTGACACGCTCATCACCCTTATCACGCCCGGACAGGGCCTGCCGGATTATTGATCCATGATGCGAGAAAAACGAGCCTCCATCCTGTTGATCGTGCTGGTCATGATCATCTTCACCGCGGCCGCGTTGCATGCGTTCATGGAAAGGGCCAGCGACGACCTCCTCGTCGAAGTGCGGGCGGCCACGGCCAACCGCCTCCGGCCCGATGGGTACTCCGCGCTCGAAGTCACCCTGGGCGTGCTCAACGAATTCATCCAGGCCAACGGCGGGCTGCGCAGCCCCGCCGAAGGCTGGGGCGATCCGCTGGCTTTCGCCGGCTTTGAGCCGGCCTCCGGCCACACGATCGAGGTCACCTTTCAGGACGAGAGCGGCAAGCTTTCGCTTCCAGAGACCAATGCCACGCAGCTAAATAATCTCTTTCAATCCTGGGGCGTCACGCAATCCGATGCGGAGCAGCTCACCGATGCGCTGCTG
>JBEKQH010000091.1:0-6769 GCA_049519915.1 Opitutaceae bacterium | reverse complement strand
TTTCGCGCGGCAGCGCGGGTGGAGCGCGTTGACCTCAACGCGCTGAGAGCGTCTTGAGGTCAAGCCGCTCCACCTAGAAAGGCTGAATTCGTGCGCAAGTGGCATCCGTTCATTGGCGAAGGCGAAGGATCTCACGTGCCTGGAGATTCCTCGTTTCCCTCGGAATGACAGACGGCGGATTAGGATAATCCTCTACCTGCGCGGCTGCGCCAAAACCTGCGATTACACCGCGAGCAGCATTCTCCTTCTCTTGGAGGGAATCGAGGTCCAGGATTTGGATTTCAATGATCTCAAGAGCTTCTGCCTGCACCCAAGCCGCGCTGATGTTTATCTTGTCCCTGGGTTCGTTGGGCCCGCAAAGAACCGCCGCCGGCGAGAGCACCCAATTGACATTGGTCGAGAAGATCCCTCTGCCCGAAGTGGGCGGGCGGATCGATCACTTCACCGTCGACGCGAAGAACCATCGGTTGCTTCTGGCGGCCTTGGGCAATGACACGCTCGAAATTATCGATGTGGAAAAGGGCGCGGTCGTGCACGAGATCACAGGGTTTTCCCATCCGCAGGGCGTCGGGGCCGATTTGGACGGCGGACACTACATCGTCGCCAATGCGAGCGACGGCCTTTGCCGCCTGTTCGACGCCCGCACCCTGAAAGAGACCGGGCGCGTCGATTTGAAGGATGATGCTGACAACATCCGTTTCGACCAATCGACCCAGTTGTTTTGGGTTGGCTACGGCGAGGGCGGCCTGGCGGCGATCGATCCAATGAGCGGGCGCTGGGTTGCGGATATAAAACTCGACGGGCACCCGGAATCGTTCCAGTTGGAAACCAAGGGATCCCGGATTTTCGTGAACGTACCGGACGATCACGAAATCGTCGTAGCCGACCGTCAGCAGAAAAAAGTGACCGCCCACTGGGCGCTAAAAGACGCGGGAGCCAATTTCCCGATGGCGTTGGACGAAGCGCATCACCGGCTTTTTGCCGGCTGCCGCCATCCCGCCACGCTGGTCGTAATCAACACCGACGATGGAACGATGGTCGCAACCGTCGACATCGTGGGCGATACCGACGATGTTTATTATGACGCCACCCGCCATTGTATCTACGCCTCCGGTGGAGAGGGATATATCACTGTCGTTGCGCAGAAGGATCCGGATTCCTATGCGGTGATAGACAGGATTCCCACCGCCTCCGGCGCCCGCACCTCTTATTTCGACGCCGACAACGGCGTGCTCTTTCTGGCCGTGCCCCATCGACTTTTTCGACCGGCGGAAGTCCGCGTCTATCGAGTCGGACCGTCCCGAACAGCAGAACGGGGAAAGCCCTGAAATTCGTCGCGTCATCCGGTATTATTTCTCGGCCTGCCGCCGTGAACGCTGATCATCCAACGATCATGATTTAGCCGCTGGAAATGGGTAGGGTGCGTTATCCTTTGCTAACGCGCCGATAACCTCTAAATTGTCATCCAGAGACCCTAAGCAACCCCGACTTGTCGGGGTTGGCTGGAACAGGCCAATAAACTGGGCGCTCGGATTGGGTCCATTGTGGGCGGGGTGCCCCCTGGCCTTCGTAGCTTTAGCGAAGCAGGCTCACCCCGCAAATTGTCATTCCGAGTGCAACGAGGAATCTCACGTGTATTTTCGATCTTGTGAGATCCTTCGCTGGCGCTCTGGATGACAAATGGAGACACCAAGTTCATTGGCAGCTCCCAACGCAAAACGGAGTTTTGCCCCCGACGGGAAAGAAACAAGTGGCTGTTTCCTAGAAGCGTCAGCGAAGGATCTCACGTGCCTGGAGATTCCTCGTTTCCCTCGGAATGACAGACGGCGGATAATCCGCCCTACCTTTAGGGCGCGTTTTGGAAATCAAATGTGAGCTCCGATCCTTCGGAGTTCAGAGTTCGACGTTCAAAGTTCGGCGTTCGCGGCGGCTTCGCCGCCGCGCTCACACCTTGACCACAGCCAGCTTCCGGCGAGGCAGACGGCGCAGAAGCAGGAATCCGAGACAAGCGCCGACGAAAATCGTGCCATACGTAGCGGGCTCGGGCACGGGCGAAACTTCGTTATCGAAGGGCAAAAACTTGGTGTTGGCTCCCGTGTAGGTGGGCGAATCGAACACAATTTGACTCATCGGCGGGCTGCCTTGCGAGCCAGGGTCGATATTGCTGAAGAAATAATCCTGCTCGTTGCTCCAATTGGCGACGGAAAGCTGCAGGCCCGTGTTCTGAAAGGAAATATCGTTGACCGTGAGGATGGAATTGGCGCCGCTGGCGAAATCGAGAGTGGAGTTGGCATTGATCTGCAGGTCGCCAAAAACATCGGTCGTGCCGTTGAGATCGAGCGTTCCGCCGGCGAGGATGATTTTAAGATTGGGATCGTTGAAACCGGCGGCGAGCGTAAGCGTCGCGCCCGAACCGACCACCAGCGTGCCATTGGCGCCGGCCATCGTGCCGCCCAGCGTGTCGGCGCCGGTGAGGGTGAGCGTCTCGCCGCCCGAAGAGCCAAAACTGAGCGCACCGCTATTGTTCAGGTTGGTAATGGTCTGGTTCAGATTATTAAGATTGAGCGTGGCTCCGCTGGCGACGGTGACGCCGCTCGACGTGTTGAGGACGTTGGCCGCGCCGGCCGTGAGGGTGCCCGCGTTGACCGCGGTGGTGCCCGTGAAGGTATTGGCGCCGGAAAGCGTGAGATTGCCCGTGCCGTCCTTGGTCAGGCTGCCTGCGGCGGTGCCGCCATTTTGGATGACTCCGGAGACGGTGGTGTTCCCGGTGCCGCCCACATTGAGGGTATAGCCGGTGGCGCCGCTGCCGAGACTGAGGGTGTTGGAAAAGGTGCCCGTACCGGCATCCGATTGGATGCGGGAATTGCCGGCCAGCGTCACGGTACCGGACACCGTGTTATTGCCGGAGATGTTCTCGATCGCCCCATTGCCGGAAGACGCGCCCGAGGTCGAAAGCGTGAAGTTATTGGCCAAGTTGAGTCCGCCTTGGACTTCGAAATTGCCCGTGCCGCTCACGGCGACCGCGCTTGTGCCTAGGACGTTGTTGTTGCCCGAGACGTTTACAATGCCCTGGCTCAGGGCCACGTTCCCAGTGAACCCCGCGCTGGAACCGGTCAGGGCCAGCTCGCCCGTTCCCGATTGGGTAATCGTCCCGGCCCCGGACAGCGCGCCCGAATAGGTCGAGGTACCGGAGCCGTTGAGGGTCAGATTGCCGCCGGTTCCCACCGTCACCGTGGCGCCCGAGGCTCCGTTCAGGGCGGTCAGAGTCTGGGCATTGCCGTTCAAATTGTAGGAGCCGCCGTTCATCGTGACGGTCGACGCGGTGTTGATCTGGTTCGACGCGGTCTGCGAAACCGCGCCCGAGTTGACCGTCAGGTTTCCATTCACCGTGACGCCCGTGCCGCTGAGGTTCAGCGTGCCTCCGTTGACCGTGGTCGCGCCGGTGTAGGTGTTGGCCCCGTTGAAAGTGAGGGTGCCGGAACTGAGCGTGACCCCGCCGGTTCCCGTCGTCATATCGGAGGCGGTGATCGTGCCAGGGCCGACAAACGTGGTATTTGTATTCGTGCCCGTCAGATTGCCGCTCAGGTTGAGCGTCGTTCCGCTGTCGGCGGCGATGGTCGAATCCGTCGCCTCTGTGATCGTGCCCGAAAGGGTGTTCGCGCCGCCCACGTTGTGAAGCACCCCAGCACCAGAGACGCCGGTGCCGGAAATGGAGAGGGCGTTGGTCGGGCTGATTCCACCCGTAATTTCCAGGCCCGCGCCGTTGGAAATGGTCGCCGCCTGGGTTCCCATGGCCGTCGTATTCCCGATTTGGACGATACCGTTGTTATTGTCGAGGCTGTGGAATGAATTGGCGCCGGTCAGAATAAGCTTACCCGTGCTGGTGCCGTCGTTCACTAGGTTAAAGGCACCTGAAATCGGGGCGCTAATCGTCAGATTTCCTGTATTGGTCTCATTCGTCACGGAGTTGGCGGTGAGGATGATGCCTCCGGCGCCGGAGATCGTTTGGTTCGCGGTGCTGAATTGCTGGATCGCGGGCACCGCGTAGGTCGCATGGCTCAGCGTGATCGAATCGCCGGCCGCCCCGGTGATCGTGTAGCCCGAAGTCGCGCCGGCGCCAAATTCGATCCCGCCGACCGACGCGGCGGCCGTCACGGTCGAGGTGAGGTTGCTCAGACCCAAGGTGTTGAACAGGGCCACCTGCGCAGTGGTGGGAACCCCGCTGGCCCAATTGCCCGCCGTGCTCCAGGGATAGGGACCGCCCACCGGGCTGCCGCCCTTCCATTCGTTGGTCGTCTGCGTCACCGGAAGCAGAAGGTAGCTGTTCGCATTGCCGAGAACGGTCGACGTTGTGGTCTGTTCCGTGGCGTCGCCCTGGCCGGAAATGTAGATGGTGCCGACGTTCTGGCTGGCGACGGTCGTGGCAAGCTTGTCGGTGTTGCTCCAGTTATTGACCGTCAGAACACCGCTGCCCGGCGCGGTGTAGGTGCCGAAAAGAAAACTGTTACCCGCGGTCGCGCTCCCGAAATTGAGCGTGGCTCCTCCGGCCGCGGTCAAGGTGGCGATCTGCTGCGAAAAACTGTTGAGATTGAAGGTTCCGCTGGCGCCAATCGAGAGATTGCTCGTCGAAGCCAGCACGCTGCTCTTGCCGAGTTGAATCGTCCCGCCAGTGATCGTCGTCGTGCCGGTATAGGTATCCGTACCGCCAAGCGTCAGCGTGCCATTGCCAGTCTTCGTGAGATTTCCCGCGCCGGTTCCACCATTGGCAATGACGCCGCTGATCGCGGACGTTCCGCTGTCGACCTCCACCGTGAGGGTCCGGGCCGTGTTGTTATTTGACAGATTGACGGCGCCCGATTGGGTCGCGTTCGCCATATTCAGCGTGTAGCTGCCGCCGGTCTCGGTCAGCGTGCCGCCCGAGTTGATTCCGGAAAGGTTTGCGCTGCCATTGAGAGCGATCGTGTTGGTGATGGCGCTCGAATTGGTTGAGCCCAAGGTGCCTCCGGCATCCAAGGCCACCGCGCCGGTTCCGAGAGCCGTGCTGTTGTTGGCGTTCAGGATGCCCGCGCTGATCGTCGTGCCGCCGGTGTAGGTGTTCGCGCCGGAGAGCGTGGTCGTGCCGGTGCCCGATTGGACGATGCTGCCGCTGCCGGTCGAATTCGAAATGACTCCGGCCACGTTGGTGGCCCCGCTGCCGTTAAAAGTGACTGCGTTGCCTTGGGTGTCCAGGGTGCCGTTCAGGTTCAACGCGGAGGTCGTGTTGTTCTGGATATTGATGGCGTTTTTCGCGACAAGATTGGAATTGACCGTCTGCATGGCCGTTCCGGTGGTGTGCGAGATATAAATGCCGGAAGGGCCCAAGACCCCTTCGTTGTTAAACACAATCGTGCCGTCGCCCGCGGAAGAGCCGACCGTGTAGCTAAACGGCGCGTCAATATCCAGAGCCCGGAGCGTTTGGGTGTTGCCGTTGAGACTGATCGTCTGGGCGCTGGAAACGTAGGCGTTGTTGAGCAAGACGTCGGACGGATTGCCAGCGGAGGCGGCCGAGCCGGGGGCCGACGAGGGGTTGCCAAACCAATTATTGGTGGTCCCCCACTTGCTGTCGGCCCCGGTATTGGTCCAGAGATTGGCGGTGACGCTGGTAAGCAGCACATTGGCAACCTGCTGGGTGGAATCGGAACCGCCGGTGGAGCCGGTGAAACCCAGGATCAGATCGGACGGACGCGTATAGGCCGACAGATCGGCGGTGAAGATCTGGGTGTAAACCCCGCCTTCCTCCATATACATAATCACCTGATTGGTGGCGCTGATCGTCATCTCAAAATTGGTCGAGACGGAACCGGAGGTCGGCGCCGAAAAATTCGGCAGGCCGCCCGTGGTGCCGCCGAGGTAATTGTAACCGTTTTGGCCCGAACCGGGACCGCGAATCGCAACATTGTTGGCCTCGGGTCCGGGGCCGCCGTTGCGGCCCTCGGTCGGATTGGAATAATTGCCGTACTGGTCAATGCCTACGCCAAGATATCCTCCGGTCAGTCCGGAGACGCCACTCGGCGGAGCGGCACTCGCATTTTTTTGCGCATAACCAAGACTGCCGCCAAAAGCTCCCGGGCTAAATCCGTTGGCGGCGACGACGTTGGCGTCGGCCAGGAAAAAAGTGATGCCGTCGGCGGCTGGCGACGTGCCATTCGACGCCGTATAGGTGAACTGAACGGCAATCGTCGCATTGGCCGAACTAAAGGCCGTAGGGTCGTAGGCGTAGGTTGATTCGTTGCCGGAGCTCGTGGTCAGGGTCATACCGGCGCTCGTGCCCGAGGCCGTGGGCAGAAAGGAGGTGATCGTACCGTTGTTGTTCACATTCCCGCCATAGTTCCAGGAACTCGGCAAGGTCGACCCAGTAAAGCTCTGGTTGACGGTGACGACCTGCGCCGTCGCTCCGCCTGACAAAAACGAAAACGCGATGACTGCGATCAAAACTGGCCAACGGCTTCGTTCTCTGTAGGGCACCTGCATGGTGCCTGTACCATATGTTAAAAATACGTAAGGACAATTTTTAAATTATAGCCTGTTTTTAACAAAAAATGTTTGCGAAAACGCTTTTTTCGAGTGGAAAACGTCAAAAAATGAGATCTGTATGTAAAAGTTTTACTAATACAATTCTGATTCGTCTCTTCTTTTTACGCGAAGCTCCACTTTTAGCCTCGTCCGCCGCGAAGCACAATAACGTTGGCCAAATCGTGTTTCTCAAACTCGTCCCAATAGGCGTCCTCAA
>JBEKQH010000090.1:0-6777 GCA_049519915.1 Opitutaceae bacterium | reverse complement strand
GATGTCTTTGCGCGTTTGGAAATCCTTGTGCACGAAATTCTTCACGTCGCGGAACTGGAGCTTGATCGCCGCCCGCACGTTGTTGAAACGCACGACCCGGCTGTGCTCGTGGACGATTTTCAGCCCGCGTTCCAGATTGCCCTGGTGGTTGTTCGTCATTTCGAGGACGAACAGATTTTCAAAGATGTCTCGGTTCATTGCTTGGGTATTACGATAGTGAGGCTTTGGATACGACACCGGGCGAGGTTTCCGCCGGGAAGAAGCCGGTGTCAATGCAGCTGTTGACGGCGGGGATCAATTCCCCCTCCAGGGCGACCTTGCGTTTTTCCATGCGGCCGAAGCCATGCGTGAGGATGCAGTTCACGGCCTCGCCGGTGTTTTTCTTGTCGTGTTTGATCGCGGAAAAGATCGCTTGGCGCGGAGCTTGGCGCAAGGTCTCGGCAAACGGCCGGTGCCACGGCGCGAGCAGGCGCTCCAATTCGTCCGCATAAGCGGACGGCACCAGCCCAAGGCGGGCCGAAAGACGGGTCGCAGTGAGCATTCCGAGCACGACGGCGATGCCGTGGGGAATCCCATAATGGGTCGCCGATTCGTAAGCGTGGCCGAAGGTGTGGCCGTAGTTGAGGAGATTGCGGATGCCCCGGTCGAATTCGTCCGCCTCAATGTAAGGTTGCTTCACCTCCATCGAACGCCTCACCCACTTGCCCAATATTTCCGGCTGGCCGGCGAAATTTCGCAGGTCCTCCATCAATTCGCGAAAGCCGGCTTCGCCGGCCAACAACTGCAGTTTGATCACTTCGCCCAAGCCCGAGCGGATCTCGTCCCGCGGCAAGGTCGCCAGCACGCCCGGCACCAGCAACACGCGATGGGGCGGGTAGAACGTGCCGATCTGGTTTTTGTAGCTACCGATATTGATCGAACTTTTACTTCCGATGCAGCTGTCCGCCTGCGCCAGCAGGGTCGTCGGCACCAGCTCCCAGCGAATGCCGCGAAACAGCACCGTGGCGACGAAGCAGCCGATGTCCTGAAGAACGCCCCCGCCGACCACGACCAGCCGGCCATCGCGTTTCAATCCCCGCTTGAGCAATTCCAGGAAAATCGGCGTCAGCACTTCGAATGATTTCTGCTCTTCGCCCGCCGCCACCAGCACCGTGCGCTCGGCCGGCGCGACCTCAGCCAGGGCCGGGTAGAGTTCGGCGAAACGCCGGTCCACCAGCCACAGCGCCCGTTCGCGCGGCGTAATCGAGGCCAGGGCGGCCTCGAGGGCGGGAAAATACTCGACCGTGTAAGGGTGCGAATGACTTTGGATCGTGAGGGCTGCGGTCATAGACAGGTAAAGCCGCCATCCGCGACCACGGCTTGGCCGGTGAGGTAGGTATTATCCTCGGAGACGAGAAAGGCGGCCACCTTGGCCAGCTCGCCGGTTTGGGCCAGGCGACGGAGAGGGATTGACGCCTTGAGCGCGGCGATGGTTTCCGGCGAATTGTTCTGGCGAGTGAGGGCCGTGTCGACATAGCCGGGGGCGAGGGCATTGGCGAGGACGCCGCCGGGGCCGAATTCGATGGCGGTGCTGCGGGTCAGCGCGTTGAGCGCCGCTTTCGTCATGGAATAGGCGGCGCGGCGCTCTCTTGTCACCAAGCTGAAAATGGTGCTGACGTTCAGGATCCGGCCCCAGCCGCGCGCCGCCATGCCGGGGGCGTAGGCTTGGGTGAGACGAAGGGCGGCGGTAAGGTTCGTTTGCAGCATCGCCTGCCAGGTGGCGGGGTCCAGTTCCGGCACGCCGCGCAGAAAATTGATGCCCGCATTGTTCACGAGAATATCCACCGGCAGCTCCCGTTGCCGGGCGAGAAACGCGTCGATCGAGGCCGGTTCGGCCAGATCGAGTTCGGCGCGGGCGGGCGCGACGACCCGGTCGCCGCGCCGGGTCAGTTCGGCGGCGATGGCGGCGCCGATGCCTCTCGATCCGCCGGTCAGCAATACGGTGCGGGGGTTTGGCATGTCAGGACGATAGTAGGGGCACGAGCATGTTTGATTCCAGCTCCTGGCGCGACAGAAATGGCGCCATGTCCTCCAAGGGGGCGGTGATCATGCGGCCGTCCTCCAGCTTGCGCGAGGAAAGCTTGGGCGCGAAGGCCTGGGCCAGGTCGAGGACGACTTCGCACATCGCCGCGCCCCGGGCGTTGAGGGTCGCGGTGATCGTGGCCTCCAGGTCCGAATGGCGCGCACACCGTTGAAAGGAGAACCCGAACGCTTCGGCCACGCGGCCGAAGTCGGGGAAGCTCAAGCCGGAGTCCGTGCCGCAGCCGACGATATTGTCGGAGAAGAAATTCGCCTGCGTCTGCCGGATGGAGTGGTAGCCGGAATTATTCAGCACAAATAGCTTCACCGGAAGCCTGCGCCCGGCGATGGTTTGCAGCTCCTGCAGGTTCATCATGATGCTGCCGTCACCGGCCAGACAGATGACGCGGGCCAAGTCCGGCCGGGCCGTCGCCACGCCGATGGCGGCAGGCAGGTCGTAGCCCATGGCGGCGCAGCCCGAGTTGTGGAACAGCCGTTGGCCCGCTCGGATGGTCGCCGCCTGAAAGGCCGTCACGCACGCCGTGCCGTCGCCGCAGACGACAATTTCCCGCTCTTGCAAGTGCGCGAACAGACGGTCCATGAAACAATAGGGGTTCACCCTTTCCGGAAGCGTCCAATATTCGGCCAGGACCACCGGGTAGCGTTTCACCCGTTCGCGGCACCAGGCGAGCCACGAGACGTGGCGCGGGGACCAGTCGGCCGTGGCGCGGTCCAGCGCAGGCAGAAAGTCGCGCAAGTCCGCATGCACGGGATAATCGATTTTGAGCGTGGGCTTTTTCAGTTCGGCGGCGTCCACATCGACCGCGATCTTGTAGGCCTGGCGCGCAAAATTCTCCCAGTTGTAGCTGACCAGGCGGATATTGAGACGAGAGCCCAGCACCAGGAGGCAGTCGCTGTTTTGCACGGTGAAATTACCCGCGCGGTTGCCGATCGAGCCCGGGCGGCCGGCATAGGCCGGATGCTCGTCCGGCAGGAGATCGTTGGAGTTCCAGGCGGTGGCGATGGGAATCCCAAGCCGGCCGGCCAGCCGGAGAAAGGTCTCGTATTGTCCGCTCAGCCGGATGCCGGTGCCGGCATAAATGACGGGGCGTTCGGCGGTGCGCAGGCGTTCCGCCACGTGCTGCACGGCGGCGTCGAGCTCGCGCGTCTCAAACCGGGGTGCGTCCTCGGCCGGATCGTAACCGGACAGGGTCGCCGGATCGATCTTTGCGCCTTGAACGTTGATCGGCACATCCAGCCACACGGGCCCGGGCCGCCCGTTCGTCGCCAGGTGGAGCGCACGTTCCAAGTGATAGCGGATGGATGAAGGTTCCTTGACCAGCACGGCATATTTGGTCACGCCGCCGACCATGCGGACGATATCCACCTCCTGGTCGCCCAATTGCCGCAGCGGCAGATCCGTGCTGCGCACCAGAGTCTCCCATTTCACCTGGCCGGAGACCACGATCATCGCCATCGAGTCGACATACGCTCCGTAGACGCCGGTGATGGCGTTGGTGCCGCCCGGCCCGGTGGTCACGTTGACCGCGGCCATTCGCCCCGTCACCCGGTAATAACTTTCGGCGGCCATCGCGCAGGCCTGTTCGTGATGGCAGCAGACGACGGCCAAGTCTGGGTGGCAGCGGCCGAAGGCGTCGTTCAAGTGCATGGCACCCCCGCCGGTCACCATGAAGACGTGGCGGACGCCGTGTCGGGCCAGGGTTTGCGCAATATAATCAGCGACTCGGATCATAAAAAATACGTCGAAAGAATTTAGCCTGGAACCAAGGACGCCGGCTGCAGCCAGCGCACGGTCCGCTCAATCGCCTGGTCGAGCGGAATGCGGACGCGGAGGCCCAGCTCGTTTTCGGCCCGGGCGGTCGACGGCACATAGCGCGAGGGCGGCCGCCCGGAGGCCGGCTGCGCCACGGTGACGGCAATCGGGTGAGGGAAGACCTGGGCCACCGCGGTCGCGGCGTCCCGGATGGAAACGGCTTCGGACGAGCCTACGTTGTAGGCCCGGCCCGAGGGTGCGCGAAAGAGCATGGTCCATAACCACACGGCCAGGTCCGCCGCATAAAGATAGCTCCGCTGCGGCGTGCCATCGCCGGCGATGCGAATGGGTCCGCCGGCCAGCGCATCGCGGATGAAGTTGCCGATGGCGAAATGAGCATCGAGCGGAAGGTGCGGGCCGACGAAGGCGAATCCCCGGGCGATCTTCACCTCGCACCCGTGCCGTTCGGCGTGCGCGGCGCACATCTGCTCGGTTTTGCGCTTGCCGATCCCATAAGCCGAATCGGCGGCCAGCGGATCCGGCGTTCCCGGGTAATCTTCGCCCACGCGCGCAAGTTCGGACGGCTGCCGGCCATAGACGGCGCCCGAACTAGTGAACAGCAGTTTTTGGACGCCGGCTTGGGCGGCAAAATCGAGCACATGCCGCGTCCCGGTCACGATCGTGTCCAGCATCTCGTCCGGCGCCTGTTCGTTGAGCGCCGCGCTGGCCTCGGTCGCGGCATGGACGAGATAACGAAAGGCGCCCGGGGGAGGGATAAACGTGCGCACATCGCCGTGCACGAACTCGATTTCCGGGCGGGCGGCCAGATGCGGCGCCCGGCTCGCAAAGCGCGCAGGATCGCGCGTCAGCATCGTCGCCCTCAGGCCGAGGTGCAACTCGTCATTCGCATGGCAGAAACTTTCCAGCAGCCATCGGCCAAAAAATCCCGTGCCGCCGGTGATGAAAAAACGTTGGCCGCGGGCTTCCGCCCAAAGCTCGCGGGTGTGCGCCAGCACGTGGGACAGGTCTTCCGAAGGGAGCGCTGTGTTCATCGGGTAAGATCAGCGCCGGGCTTGGACGAACGCATGGATGGTTTCGACTTCGTAATCGAGCATGGCCCGGGTCAGGCCGGGATAGGTGCCGAGAAAGATCGCGCGGTTCATGATTTCATCCGCGCCGGTCAGGTCGCCGACGATGCGGAAGGCCTGCGGGCGGTCTTGCTTCAATTGAACAAACGCCGGCTGGCGCAGGAGATTGCCGCCAAAGAACATCCGGCTGCCGATCTTCTTTTCGTCGAGATGGCGTCCCAGATCGCTGTGCGAGAAAGGCGCGGACGGTTTCACGCGCAGCATGAAGCCAAACCAGGAACAGTCGGTGCGGCATCCGGTGGCGTCCCAGGCCCAGCCGTCGCGCGCCCACCGGGTGGCGTGGGTGGGGAGGGAAAAATCGAAAAACGTTTCCAATCCGGCCAGGCCGGCGCGCAGATAGTTCCAGTTGTCTTTGCGGGCGGCCACGAAGGCCGGAAGTTTCTTGAGCTGCTGCCGGCCGATGGCGGCCTGCGGGTCGAGGGGCTTCAGGTTGTAGCCGAGATGGCTGTAGATATATTTGTGGTCGTAGCCTGGGGGAAGTTCGCCCAGCTGCCAGCCAAAGCGTTTGTTGCAGGTGTTGTCCTTGCCGCTGGCGCACCAACAGTCGCGGCCCCAATCGCGGAAGCTTTCGGCGTAGGTTTTGAGCGGCGGCCGCGAAACGATGTTGACCGCCCCGCCTTCGCCCATCGTGAGGTGATGCGGGGGATAAAAAGACTGCGTGGAAAGATCGCCCCAGGTGCCGGTGTAGCGGGTGACGTGGGTGCCGTTGGCGGGAAGACCGGGTGAATTTTCGCTGAACCCGAGGGCTTGGGCCCGGGCGACCGGCAGGGAATACGTGCAGCCAAGCGCATCGCAGTTGTCCTCGATCAGCCAAAGGTCGTGACGGCGGCAGAATTCCAGCACCGCGCCGAGGTCAAAAGGATTGCCGAGGGCGTGCGCCATCATCACGGCCTTGGTTTTGCCGGCCGCGAAGGCGCTTTCGAGCTGGTCGACCCGGAGATTGCTGGTGACGGGGTCGTTGTCGACGAAGACCGGGACCGCGCCGCATTGGATGATAGGGACAACCGTGGTGGGGAAGCCGGCGGCGACGGTGATGACTTCGTCGCCGGGCCGGATCCGTCGGGCCGGTGGCAGCTTATGGCTGGTCAGTGTGGCGAGGGCCACGAGGTTGGCGGAGGACCCGGAGTTGACGAGCAGGCAGTGCTTTACGCCGAGGAGAGCCGCGAGTTCCTTTTCGAACGCTTCGCCTTCGGGGCCGAGCGTGAGCCAAAAATCGAGCGTGGTGCCGACCGCCGCCTCGACCTCATCTTCAGTGAAGACGCGCCCGGCGTAGGGCATGGTCGATTGCCCGGGGACAAAGGACGCGCGTGCCGGGTCGTTGCCCGGTCGTTGCCCGGAGTGGGCGAGGCGCGAATACTCGCGGGTGAGGCGGAGAATTTGGGCTTTGAGTTCGGGCAGGGATTGGCTCACGGAAAGATTTTGGACAGGTGGATAAAAAGGTGGGTTCGGGAAATCGGTCGGGTTAGGCCGATCCGGCCCAGGCCAGGCCGAGGGCCGCGGCGGCCGAGGTGTAATCCGCGATCTGTTGCCGAGTCAGCGGCCGGGCGGCGGCCGGGCTGACCGACACTTTGCGGTACCAATCGATGGTGTGCGCGATGGTCGGCCCGAAGGGCCAGGCCGGCTGCCACTGCAGCAAATGAAAGGCCTTGTCCGTGGCCAGATTGAGCAGCCTCGCTTCGTGCACGGCCGCGGGATCGCTGCGATCTTCCCACCGGCCGGGCCAATGCTTGAGGATTTCCTCCACCAACGCGGCGACGGTGCGATTTGAGGTCGGGGCCGGGCCGAAATTGAAGCTGC
>JBEKQH010000089.1:0-6866 GCA_049519915.1 Opitutaceae bacterium | reverse complement strand
AGCAAAGTCGCGTCGACGACATACAGCCCCGCCCCCGGGCTTGGCGCAGGAGGGCGTGCCCTGCGAAGTCCCGCCATCGCGGGACGCAGCAGGGTCCGTCGCACGATGCCGAACAACGTCAGACCGGCCAAGGCGTGGATGAGCAGATTGAACACGTGATAACCCCGGACATCGAAACCGCCTAGGGCAAAGTTAAGCGCGTAGGTAAGATTGAGGAGAGGCCGCCCGCCGGTCGTTCCCGCTGGCGGGGGCGAAAAGGCGCTTCCAAGATGCTTGATCGACGGATTTTGCGTGATGGCCAGCGGGTCATCCAAGATAAACGGCCCCGAGAAACTGTTGTGATAAGCAACCAGCGCCGCGAGGACGATGATCCCGCCGGCCAAGAGAGTCCCTTGGCGGGCAAAGAATGAACTGGGTGGCAAAGACGGCGAAGGGCTGGCCATCCGTTTTGCCGCAGCTCTGGCTCGGCTTTGTTTCGACATTAGCAGCCAGTTTAAAAGCCCTCCTCCGACGTCGTTGCGATCAGAAAGAACGCAGGAGTCCGTCGGGCTTCGCCCAGGGGCTAAACAAATGGCTGCGCCATTTGGGGGAGAGCAAAATAATTTTATCTGAAAAAACGTCCGCAGCTGCCAGTCAGGGGGCCGGTCGGCGTGGCCCGTTTTCGTCACCATCTTTGGGGAGGCTCTTTTGGACAATTTCCAGATCTCGGCGCGCCGATGGATCGCCGGGATCTATTTGCTGGGCGGTTTCGAATTGGGCGATCGCGTCGTTTAGCCGCCCCATTTTCACCAAAGTGACGCCCAAGTTTAGATGCCCTTTGGCAAAATCGGGCTTCAATTTCAAAGCGTCCTCGAATTGTTCGTAAGCAGCCGGATAATTCCCCTGCTGCAGGCGGGCGTTGCCCAGATTGTAGTGGGTTTCCACCAAGCTGGGATCGATCCTGAGGGCCGCCTCGTACTGGGCGATCGCATCCGGCACACGGCCGGGGAGTCTTAACAACGCATTGCCCAGATTGCTGTGAGCCTCGGCAAAATCGGGTTCGAGCTGAAGCGCTCGCTCAAAGTGAGAAATGGCGTCGGGCAAGCGTCCGGGGACCGCAGTCAGTGCATTGCCCAAGCTGTTGTGAGCCCCGGCAAAATCGGGCTTGAGCCGCAGCGCCGTCTCAAAATGGGAAATGGCGTCGGGCAAGCGCCCGGGGATTTTGATCAATGCGTTGCCCAGGTTGTTGTGCGCTCCGGCGAGATCGGGACTGAGGCGCAGCGCCGCCTCGAAATGGGAAATGGCGTCGGGCAAGCCGCCGGGGAGCGTGGCTAGAGCGTTGCCCAGATCATTATGGGCGTCGGCGTAATCCGGATTGATCTGCAAAGCTTTTCGAAATTCAGCGATCGCGTCGGGCAACCGTCCCGGAATTGCCAGAAGCTCCAATCCAAGATGGGTATGGGCGCGCTCATTGCCGGGGCATTTGGCCACGGTATCGCTCCAGAGGGTCAGGTTGTTCCGGTAATCATTATTGCGCCGCTCGGTCAGACACCCCAGCCCCACGGCCAAGGCCAAAAAAATAACGGCACTGCGCCGTCCCAGCCATAAATACAGGCCTAACACAGCCAGGAGGATCACCGACGCCAACGGCAGATACATTCGGTGCTCAGCCACGGTCTGTGTAACCAGCGGCAAGAAACTGGAGCTCGGCGCGAGAATGGCAAAAAACCAGGCCCCAACAAAGCCGAGGACCGGGCGCCGATATAGTCCGAGAATCGTAGCCAAAACCAGCGACACCAGCGCGAGCGCTTGCGGCAGGACATCCGCCAGATGTCGGGTCACCCCGGTCCCGTAGTCAAGGGTGAGACGGTCGGGCCACACGGAAAGCTTGAGATAATGGAGGATCGCCCGGCATTGGGTCAGCGCATAAGTCCAGGGAGTCACACCCAAACCGAAACCGGCCGCATGGCCGCGAGTCCCTCCTATCCCTGCGACCAGATATCCGAGCAACAGCCAGGTGCCGGCCAGCGCGGCATAGAATGGCCAGCGCCTTCTCCATGCCTCCCGGAAAGTGCCGCCCACAAAAGTCCGGTCGTAGAGCAGCACCATCAACGGCGCCGAGACCATGACCTCCTTGCTGGCCATGCCCAGCAGGCAGAAGAGGACGGAAGCAGTGAACCAGAAAACAGAGGGCAGAGGGCAGAAGTCAGACGGTTTCTGAATTTCTTTTTCTGGACTCTGGACTCTGGACTCTGGCATCTGCCTTCTGCTCTCTGACATCTGGTTTTCCATGCCCCGAATGAAGCAATAAAGCGTCAACAAGTAGAAGAGGCCCATGAGCGACTCGGTGCGCTGCACGATACAGGTGACCGACTCTGTTTGCAGCGGATGCACGGCCCACAAAACCGCCACCGCCAGAGCGACCAAGATCTCAGATTTGAGATCTGATATTTGAGATCTTCGCGCCTGGCGGTGCGAAGTGAGCGTGCGCCGGACGATGCCAAATAGCGTCAACGCGGCCAGAATGTGAATAGCGAGGTTCAGCGCGTGATAACCCCGCACCTCTTGTCCGCCTAGCGCATAATTCACCGCCAGGGAAAAATTAATCAAAGGCCGGCCGGACACTCCGCTGAGTTCCGGCGGTTGGGACCAGGACGATCCAAGATGTCGGATGGTCGGATTGTCCACGATAGCCGGGAAGTCGTCGAAAACAAACGGCCCAGAGAAACTATGGCGATAAGCAGCCAGCGTCGCGAGGACGATGATCCCGCCGGCCAAGAGAGTCCCCTGCCGAGCAAGGAATGCATTGGGCTGGAAAGACGGCGAGACGTTCGCCACCTCTTTTGCCGCAGCTCTGGCTCGGCTTTGTTTCGACATGGAGAAAGCCCAATCCACCGGCGAATGGCGGGCAACAAGGATTAGGGCGTGTTTTGGAAATAAAGCGCGTGTCGGGCTTTGCCTCCACTACTTAACCCAAATGGCGGAGCCATTTGTTAAGGAACCCGCGGGCGAAGCCCGACGGGTTCCTAGCCTTGTAGCGCGGCGAGCTTGCTGGCGGCCTCTTCCCATGCGGTCGTGGCGGCGGTAAGCTGGTCGACGATGGCGGTGAGTTCGCGATTCAAGTGCTGCGCCTGGCCGGGCTGAGTGTAGGTCTCCGGAGCTTCCAGCGCGGCGGTGAGCTCATTTTGTTTGGCTTCAAGTTCGATGACCCGTTGCTCAAGCTTGCCGACTTCGACGCGGAGCTTCTTCAGCTCGGCCGGGTTGGTTTTCTTTGGGACAGCGGCCTGGTGGGCCGGTGCGCCCGAGTTTTCTTTTTTCTCCATTTGCTGCGGCCGCGCGTCGACGAAACCGGCCGTGAGGGCCGCGCGGGCGTTGGTCGCCTTCGATTTTTCCAGATAGTAATCGTAATCGCCGGCGTAAGGCGTGAGGCGGCCAGAATGGACGTGCAGGACGGTCTGAGCTAGCGCACGGATGAAATACACATCGTGGCTAATGAAAATGAATGTGCCCGGGTATTGCTTGAGCGCGTGGACGAGCGCGTCGATCGACTGGATGTCGAGGTGGGTGGTCGGCTCGTCCATCAGCAGCAGGTTGGGCGGATCGACGAGGAGGCGGGCGAGGGCCAGACGCGATTTTTCGCCGCCGCTGAGCACGGACACTTTCTTAAAAACGTCGTCCTTGCGGAAGAGAAAGGCGCCGAGGATGGTGCGGGCTTGCTGTTCGGTCAGGTCGTTTTGCGCGGTGCGCAGCTCCATCACGTTCTCGAACACGGTGGCGTCGGTGCGGAGCGTGTCGGCGCGGTTTTGGGCGAAATAGCCGGGCACGACGTTGCTGCCGAGCTCGCGGGTTCCGCCCTGGATCGGGACGATGTCGGCCAGGATTTTGAGCAAAGTCGATTTACCCGCCCCGTTGGGGCCCACGAGCACGATACGCTGGCCGCGCTCGGCCTCGAAATCGAGGTCGCGATAAACGATATGGTCGCCATAGGCCTGTTGCACATGCGAAAGGGTGATGACGCGCAGGCCGGAGCGCGGCGGCTGGGGAAAGCGAAAATTGACGCGCTTCAGTTCTTCCATCGGCGCCTCGACCGCCACCTCCTGCAGTCGCTCGATTTGTTTTTCCTTTGATTTGGCGCGCGAGGCCAGGGAGGCTTTGGCGCCAAAACGGTCGACGAATTTTTGCAGATGGGCGATTTCGCGCTGCTGGTTCTTGAACTGTGCGGCTTGCTGCTCCTTGCGGGCCTCCTTTTCTGCCAGGTAGTCGTCGTAATTGCCCGTGTAGCGGTTGAGCGTGCCGTTCCGCAACTCGAGGATGCCGGTGCAGAGCGCATTCAAGAAGGCGCGATCATGGGAGATGACGAGGAGGCCGCCGGGATAGCGCGTGAGGTAGTCCTGGAACCACAGCAACGCCTCGAGATCGAGATGGTTGGTCGGCTCGTCGAGAAGCAGGAGCGCCGGCTCGCTTACAAGCAGGCGGGCCAGATGGGCTCGCATGACCCAGCCGCCGGAAAATGATTTGGCCGGTCGGTCATGGTCGGTTTCGCGAAAACCGAGCCCGGCGAGGACTTTCTTTGCGCGCGGTTCGAGGGTCCAGTCGATGTCGTGGTCGTCGTCGTTCTCCGGGAGGAGCTTCTTGCCGCTGGTGACGATCTGCAGGATAGTCTCGTCACCGGCCGGCGCGCTTTCCTGCGGCAGATAGCCGAAGTCCGCTCCGCGTTCCCATTCGATCGTGCCTTCGTCGGGCGCTTCCTCGCCGAGGATAAGGTTGAACAGCGTGGTTTTGCCGGCGCCATTGGGCCCAACGAGGCCGTAACGGTCGGTGCGTGCGACGAAGACCGACACTTCGGAAAAGAGTTCGCGGGTGCCGTAGGACTTCGAGATGTCGGCAATGGTAAGCATCAGTGGGCGGTTAAACCCACCAACCAACCGTCCGTCCGGGCTTTCGTCAATGACGAGTCTTGGCAAATAAATCGCGAAAGAGGGGCCCAAGAACCAAACTCGGATTTTTTAACCGCGAATAAACGCAAATGGACGCGAATAAGGAAAAGATCGGAGAAAGCGGCCTGAGTCATACGCCGAGAGGAGGCAAAAGGCGTGGGTGAAATATTTGCCAGTCGTCTCGATTCGATGGATCTTCCCTTTGATTCGCGTCCATTCGCGTTTATTCGCGGTTAAATCCTGGTCTGGAGTAAGTTTTTTCCGCGGATGGCGCAGATTGCACGGATGGAATCCGGGATCAGTGGTTGTCAGTACCCATAAGTGGTTAAAAACCATATATTAGCATTCTAAGGCGCTTCGTTGCATTGATTGCCTGCTGTAAACAATCGGATTGTCTCAAGTTGCTATTAATTAGTTATTTGCATTCATTGCGAGGCGTCGGCGCGCTGTTTTTTGTGGCGAACTTCCGGCCTGCCGTTTTCCTCTCCCATTGCATGAAAGCCAAGCGCGCCAAACTCCGGCCGGAAGAAGCCAACGCGGCTCTCGCCAAAAAAAAGGGTCCGGTTTCCAAATTCATTGCGCGGCACTATCGGCATTTTAATGCCGCGGCGCTGATGGACGCCGCCAAGGCCTACGAAGGGCATCTCCAGCGCGGCGGCCAGATGCTCGTGACCCTGGCCGGGGCCATGTCCACGGCCGAACTCGGTCTCTCGCTGGCCGAAATGATCCGCCGGGGCAAGGTTCACGCCATCGTTTGCACCGGGGCCAATCTCGAAGAGGACATCTTCAATCTGGTGGCCCACGATTATTACGAGCGGGTGCCGGGTTACCGCGACCTCACTCCGGCCGACGAACAGGCGTTGCTCGACCGCCACATGAACCGGGTGACCGACACCTGCATTCCGGAGATGGAGGCCATGCGCCGCATCGAAAAGGCCGTGCTCGAGGAATGGGTCGCCGCCGACCGGCAGGGCGCGCGTTATTTTCCGCACGAGTTCATGTATAAGATCCTCCGCAGCGGAAAATTGGAGAAGTTTTATCAGATCGACCCGAAAAACTCCTGGATGCTCGCGGCTTGCCAGAAGAATCTGCCGATCATCGTTCCCGGATGGGAAGACTCCACGCTCGGCAATATGTATGCCGGCCACGTCATCTCCGGCGACGTGAAAAACGTCCACACCGTGCGCACCGGAATCGAATATATGACCCGGCTGGCGGATTGGTACACCCGGACGGCGAAAACGCTGCGGGGCGGCCAGGGCTCGATTGGCTTTTTCCAGATTGGCGGCGGTATCGCCGGCGATTTCCCCATCTGCGTCGTGCCGATGCTGCACCAGGACTTACGGCGCCCGGAGGTTCCGCTCTGGGGTTATTTCTGCCAGATCAGCGATTCGACCACGAGCTACGGCAGCTATTCCGGCGCGGTGCCCAACGAAAAAATTACCTGGGGAAAACTCGGTGCGAAAACGCCCTCGTTCATCATCGAAAGCGACGCCACCATCGTCGCACCCCTCATCTTCGCCTGGTTGCTGGGACAGTAAAAGGATGAAGGGCTGAATGGACCAAGTAGCAGGTGACAAGGGGCAAGTAACAGGAACCGACCGCATTCCTGAAGGGCTGAAAGACTGAAGAACTGAAAGGCTGAACTCGGCCAACTTGCCGGCCCTATCTTTACGTCACACGCCCTGATTCTGCGATTGCCGATTTAACTCTTAGAAACCCGTAACCGTTGGACTTCTCCTTTAAGAAGAAAAAGGTCCTGAGTTAAGCCATGAGATTATTCGTTTTCTTGATCGACTTCTTAATCGGCTTAGGGGCTCTTGGCAGCTTCGCTATGGGTATGGGTGCCTACTATAAAGCCGATAATAATACACGGACCGCCTGTATAAAGGTCTTTGCGACATGCACCTTCCTTCTCATTATTTTAGCGATAGTCACAGCCGTTCTCAG
>JBEKQH010000088.1:0-6885 GCA_049519915.1 Opitutaceae bacterium | reverse complement strand
ACCTGCGGTTTCTCCGGCAGTTTGCCTGAGAAAAGTAGAGAGGAGTGAGTAGCGAGTAACGAGCATGAAAGAAAAATCCCAGTCCTTCCGTGACGTGAGGGTGTGGCAAAAAGCTCACGCCTTCACGCTCGCCGTCTATCGTTTGACCGAGTCATTTCCCAAGCACGAACTCTTTGCGCTCACCTCTCAACTGCGTCGCGCTGCGGCCAGCATTCCTGCAAATTTTGTCGAAGGATTCCGCAAACGCACAAAGCCTGACAAACTTCGCTTCTACAACATTGCCCAAGGCTCGGCCGATGAAGGTCTGTACCAGCTAATCCTCGCTCACGATCTTCGTTATGCTGATACGATGCTGCTGCAATCCGACCTGGAGGAGGTCTCGCGTCTTCTCCAGGGCTATATCAACGGCCTTGAGCGCGGCTTGCGATCTGCTCGCTACCCGCTACTCACTACTCGCTACGTTTCAGAATGAAAATCTCTCTCAACTGGCTCAAAGACTTCATTAAACCCCTCGACGCTTCCGTCGCCGAGATCAGCCATGCGATCACCTTTCTTGGCTTTGAGGTCGAGGGGGTGCACACCACCGGCGCGCCCAAACTCAACCAGGTCGTCGTGGGCGAAGTGCTGACGCGCGACAAGCATCCCAATGCCGACAAGCTTTCCGTGTGCACGGTCGATCTCGGCCCCGCGGGCGGCGTGAAGACCATCGTCTGCGGCGCGCAAAACTATCAGGTCGGCGACCGGGTGCCCGTCGCGCTGCCGGGAGCCGTCCTGCCCGGCGATTTCCAGATCAAGCAGTCCAAAATCCGCGGCCAGCTCTCCGACGGCATGATGTGTTCGGCCAAGGAACTGGGCGCCGCCGAGGATGCCTCCGGCCTGCTGATTCTGCCCGGGCGGCCGCCGCTCGGCGCGCCTATCAACGACGTGCTGCCGCCGGGCGACGTGGTTTTCGACGTCGAGATCACGCCCAATCGGCCGGATTGCCTTTCGCATCTCGGCCTGGCGCGCGAACTGGCGGCGTGGCTCCGGAGCGACCTGGTCTATCCGGCGGCAAAATTCCACGGCCAGGCGCCCGAGGCCGCGCCGCATCCGCACCTGCTCTCATCCGTCAGCGTCGAGGCCGACGAGGATTGCCCCCTCTACACGGCGACCATCATCGCCGGGGTGAAGATTGGCCCTAGCCCCGCCTGGATGCAGGAGCGTCTGAAGGCCGTCGGCCTGCGCCCGATCAACAATGTCGTCGATGTCGGCAATTACGTCATGATCGAATCCGGCCAGCCCATGCATGCGTTTGACGCCGGCAAAATCGCCGGCCGGAAAATCGTCGTCCGCCGCGCCGCCGACGGCGAAAAGCTGGTCACGCTGGACGGCAAGGCGCGCACGTTGTCGTCGCGGATGCTGGTCATCGCCGACGCCGAGAAGCCGCTGGTCATCGCGGGCATCATGGGCGGCGCCAGCGCGGAAGTCGACAGTGCCACCACGGACCTTGTGCTCGAGGTCGCCTATTTCAAGCCGCAGTCCATTCGCTGGACGTCGAAACAACTCGGCCTCGTTTCCGATTCCTCCTATCGTTACGAGCGCGGTGTCGATCCCCATACCGCGAAGGAAGACGCTTACCGCGCCATCGACCTATTGCTTGAAACCACGGGCGGCCGCGTCGTCGGCCCACTCTACAAGATT
Source organism: Opitutaceae bacterium (assembly GCA_049519915.1). Classification (GTDB taxonomy): domain Bacteria; phylum Verrucomicrobiota; class Verrucomicrobiia; order Opitutales; family Opitutaceae; genus DASRHD01. The sequence goes on along the minus strand of JBEKQH010000088.1, from coordinate 5,205 downwards.
GGCGGCGACGTGCCCTGGAAACGCGAAATCGTCCTCACGCCCGCTTACGTCCGCCAGAAGCTCGGTTTCGACATCCCCGCGGATGAAATGAAGGCCGCGCTTGAGTCGCTCGAGTTGAAAATAACCCGTGAGGACGACCCGCCCACCGGCCCGCAATGGACGGTGTCGATTCCAAGCTGGCGCGGCGATCTCGACCGCCCTATCGATTTGGTCGAAGAAGTCCTGCGCCTTTACGGCACGGACAAAGTGCCGGCCAGCCCGGTGGTCTCGCCTGGCCTCCTGGTGGACGACGCCCCAGTCGTCCGTTTCAACCGGCGGGTCAGCGACTACCTCGTGGGCCAGAATTTCCACGAATGCGTCAACTACACCCTGCGTTCGCGCGAGGAACTGCAGACCTGGGTCTCGCAAACCTCCGCGCAGGAGCTGGCGTTAGCCAATCCGCTCGTCGAGGACATGTCGCATTTGCGGCCGACGCTCGCCATGGGCCTGCTCGACACGGTGAAGCTCAACCAATCGCGCGGAGTTGCGGTGTCACGGCTCTTTGAGACGGGGCGGGTTTTTGTCGAAAGAGATGGCCGGACTTTTGAAGCCGCCAGTGTGGCGTTTTTGCTCGCGACGAACGAGGCCAGCCGGACTTGGCTGCCCCGCGAGGAGGCCGATTTCTATACCGCGAAACGTCATATCGAAATTCTTGCGGCGGCCGCGGGCGTCGATCTTTCCGGCCAGACGCTTGAACCGGTGGCCGGCCCCTATTTTGGCTGGCAGCAAGGCCATTCCTCCACCGCCGGCGACATCGTTCGCGACGGTTGGTCCGTGCGCTTTGGCCTGCTCAGCCTCGCCATGGCCAAAGCGCTCGGTCTCGACGGCAAAATGTATTGCGGCATCTTTTCGATCTTGCCGGAGAAACTTGGAGCGGCCGCCGCGCACCGCCGCTATGCCGATTTCAGCCTTTTCCCCGCCGCTCTGCGCGATCTTGCGCTGGTGGTCGATGGGGCGACGCCCGCCGGCGCTGTCGGTGCGAAATTGGCCGAAACCGCCCGCGCGGCGGCGGGCGGCGCCTTCGCCGTCGAATCCGTCAACGTGTTCGATGTTTATCGGGGCGAGGGTCTGCCCGAAGGCAGAAAGAGCCTCGCCTTCTCCTTGGTCTTTCGCGCCGCCGATCGCACGCTAACCGACGCGGAAGTGAACGCGGTTTTTCAGAAAATTCAGGACGACATCGTGAAGTCCACGCCCTATCAAATCCGAAAATAAATTTTAACCACGGAGACACGGAGAGCACAGAGATCGGACTCGGATTCTTCTCCGTGTTCTCTGTGCCTCTGTGGATCAACTAAAATGTCCCAGCCCACCGATCTCAATCTCGACCATGTGGCCCGTTTGGCCCGCCTCGCGCTTACGCCCGAGGAGAAGACCCGTTTTTCGGCCCAGATCGGCGACGTGCTCGCTTATATCGCCCAGTTGAAGGAAGTGGACGTCAGCGGGGTTGAGGCGACCGCGCATGCGTTCCCGATCTTCAACGTTTGGGCGGACGACGTGCCGAAACCGGCCTTGCCGGTCGAACTCGCGCTCAAGAACGCGCCGGCGCAGCGCGACAACATGATCGCCGTGCCCAAGGTCGTGGAATGATATTTCTTACAGAAGGTAACGAAGAAAACGAAGCGATGAAGTTTTTTCCGTGTCCTCTTCTTTAAGCGGTCCAACGATTCCTCCGGTTCGGAATAAGCCACTCGCTCTTTGTTCCCTTCGTTTTCTTCTGTAAAACTCAATTTTGGAATGTCCTCGGAGCTTTTCTACCGTTCTGTCACCGAACTTGCCGCCCAGCTCGCCGCGAAAAAAACGTCCGCTGTCGAGCTGATGCAGGCTGTGCTCGCGCGTACGCAGGCCGTCGACCCGCAGGTGCAGGCTTTCAACTCGTTCGACGAAGCCGATGCGCTTGCGCAGGCCCGCGCGTCCGATGAGCGACGCGCCGCGGGGCGGGCGAGGGGGCCGCTCGACGGCATTCCGATCGGGCTCAAGGATGTCATCGCGGTCGCCGGACAGCCCCTGACGGCGTCGAGCAAGATGCTCGCAAATTTTGTCTCCCCCTACGACGCGACTGTGACCGGCAAGCTGAAGGAGGCCGGCGCGATCTGCTGGGGCCGCCTGAACCTGGACGAGTTTGCGATGGGTTCGTCGACGGAGAACTCCGCTTTCAAAACCACCTCCAACCCGTGGGATCTGACGCGCGTGCCCGGCGGCTCATCGGGCGGCAGCGCCGCCGCCGTCGCGGCCGGCGAGGCGATCGCCGCGCTTGGCTCCGACACCGGCGGATCGATCCGGCAGCCGGCCGCTCTCTGCGGCGTCATCGGCCTTAAGCCCACCTATGGCTTGGTGTCACGCTACGGGCTGATCGCTTTCGCCTCGTCGCTCGACCAGATCGGCCCGTTCACCCGCACGGTGGAGGACGCGGCCGTCCTGCTCGGCGCCATCGCCGGCCACGATTCGAACGACTCGACCTCGGTCAAGGCGGACCTACCCGATTATCGGGCCGAACTCGCGAAAAACAAGGGTCCGTGGACGCTGGGCATCGCAAAGGAATATTTTGCCGAAGGGCTCGATCCCGAGGTGGGCGCCGCCGTTCAGGCGGCGATCGATTATTACAGGAAACTCGGCTGCAAGATCCGGGAGATTTCCCTCCCGCACACCAAGTACGCCGTAGGGGTCTACTACATCATTGCCACGGCGGAATGCTCGTCGAATCTCGCCCGTTACGACGGCATCCGCTACGGCCATCGCGCGAAGGAGGCGGCCGACGCCATCGATCTCTATTTTAAATCGCGGGCGGAAGGCTTTGGCCCCGAGGTTAAGCGCCGCATCATCCTCGGCACTTATGTGCTGAGCAGCGGCTACTACGATGCGTATTACCTTCGGGCCCAGAAGGTTCGCACGCTCATTCGCCAGGATTTTCTAGATGCGTACCGGGACGTGGACGCCATTCTCACGCCGACATCGCCCACGCCTGCGTTCAAGAAAGGCGCTAAGGCTGACCCGCTCGCGATGTATTTGTGCGATATCTACACGATCGGCGTGAATCTCGCCGGCCTGCCGGGCCTCAGCCTGCCGTGCGGATTTTCGAAAAGCGGCCTGCCCATCGGCCTGCAAATCATCGGCCAGCCCTTCCAGGAAGCCGGGTTGCTGGCCATCGCCCGCGCCTACGAACAGGGCCACGACTGGCATCTACGGACTCCCAAATTGGGAATGTGGAACTCAGGAAATCAGGGATAAAGTTCCGGCTTTCCTGATTTCCACATAAAATTTCATCATGAACTACGAAGCGGTCATCGGCCTTGAGGTCCACGTCCAGATCAAGACGCGCTCCAAGATGTTCACGCGCGTCGCCACCGGCTACGGGGCCGAACCGAACACGCTCACCGATCCCGTCGTGCTTGCCTTGCCCGGCGTGCTGCCGGTCATGAACAAGGCCGCGCTCGACGCGGTCATCAAGGCGGGGCTTCTGCTCGGCTGTGAAATCGCGCCGGTCTGCAAGTGGGACCGCAAGAATTATTTCTATCCGGATTCGCCGAAAAACTACCAGATCTCGCAATACGACCAGCCGATCTGCCTCGGCGGGGCGGTGGAGATCGAACTGCCCGGCTCCGCCCGCAACATCATGGGCGAACATAAGAAAATTGCGCTCACCCGCATCCATCTGGAAGAGGACGTCGGCAAGCTCAACCATTCCGCGACGGGCTCGCTGATCGATTACAACCGCGCGGGCACGCCGCTCATGGAAATCGTTTCCGAGCCGGCCATGCACACGGCCGAGGAGGCTTACGCCTACCTGACGTCGCTCAAGCAGACGATGATTTACGGCGGCATTTCCGATTGCGACATGGAGAAGGGGCAGTTACGTTGCGACGCCAATATCTCCATCCGCCCGGCCGGTCAGACCGGCCTCGGCACCAAGGTTGAGCTCAAGAATCTCAACTCGATTTCATTCGTGCGCGACGGCATCGCCCACGAGATCAAGCGCCAGATCGCCGTGGTCGAATCCGGCGGCACGATTGTGCAGGAAACGCGCGACTACGACGGCCAAACCGGCGCCTCGCAGTCGCTGCGTTCGAAGGAAATGGCGCACGACTATCGTTATTTTCCCGATCCCGACCTCATGCCGGTCAGGGTGGACGACACGTGGAAACAAAAGCTGCGCGCCGAATGCCCCGAGCTGCCGTTCGAAAAGCAACGGCGGTTTCTGGAGCAGTACCAGATACCCTATACCATCACGAGCGTGCTTGTGCCGGACCGCGAGCTCAGCGATTTCTTCGAGGAAGCCGCAAAACTTGCCGGCGCCGGCCAGGCGCAGGCGGTCGGCAACTGGATCGTCAACGACCTGCTGCGCGAAATTGGCAAAGCGAAGATTCCCCTCGCCGAGTCGAAGGTGAAGCCGGAGCATGTCGCTGCGCTGGTTAAGCTTGTCGATGCCGGAATAATTCTCGCCCATACGGCCAAAGACGTATTTGCCGAGATTTTCGCGACTGGCGAACGGCCCGAGCTCATGGTGGAGCGCAAAGGCCTCAAGAGCCAGACCAACACCACCGAACTTGAGCAGTGGTGTCGCGATGCCATGGCCGGCAACCCGAAGGCGCTGGCCGATTTCAAGGGAGGCAAGGACAGCGCGATCAATGGATTCAAGGGCCCGGTGATGAAGGCGGCCAAGGGGAAGGCCGATCCAAAGCTCGTGGACGAGACCCTGCGCCGCCTGCTCGCGCAGATGTAATGATTACGCGCATATCCATGCCTTTGAACCGCGAATGAACGCGAATAGACGCGAATAAAGAGCCGGTCGGAGAAAGCCGTGTCAGCTCTCTTCCAATAGGCGGCCCGAAATCATGCGCAAAATTTAAGCCAGTCGCCTCGTTTATTAGCGTTTATTCGCGTCCATTCGCGGTTTCCCACTGCGTCAATAGCTTCTGAATCACCGGTCGGTCTTATGCGAAATAGCTGATCCAACCTGCGCGGGCCATTTGCGCGCAACTCATCTGCAATTAGATTGCCGCGCTATGAAAACGCAGAATTCCATCCGCGATTCGTTTTCGCGGCGCGACGCGCTCAAGACCTTGGGCGCCGGCGCCGCTTTGCTCAGTGTAGGCCTGCTGGCGAAACAGAGACTCTCCGCCGCCGACAACGTTCCTGCGCCGGCCGCGACCGGCGCTGCGCCACTGCCGT
>JBEKQH010000087.1:0-12798 GCA_049519915.1 Opitutaceae bacterium | reverse complement strand
AGGGCCAAGCTGCCCGGCGGACCCGGTTACACCGCCGTCCGCCAATTGGCGGACCATAACCATCTCCATACCGTCTGCCAGAGCGCACAATGCCCCAACCTCGGCGAATGCTGGTCGCGCGGCACCGCGACCGTCATGATCCTCGGCAACATCTGCACGCGCTCATGCAACTTTTGCGCGATCCAAACCGGCCGGCCGACCGAACTTGACCTGGGCGAACCCGCCCGCGTGGCCGACGCCGTCGCCAAGATGCGCCTGCGTCACTGTGTCATCACCAGCGTCGCGCGCGACGAACTGGCCGACGGCGGCGCCAGCGTGTGGGCCGCCACCATCCGCGCCATCCGCCACCGCAATCCGCACACCGCCATCGAAGTGCTGGTGCCCGACTTCAAAGGCAAACTCGAAGACGTGGACACGGTGCTCGCCGCCCGGCCGGACATTTTCAACCACAATGTCGAGACGGTCGAACGTCTGCAAAAGCCCGTGCGGGTGCAGGCCCGCTATGACCGATCGCGCAGCGTGTTGCGGCACGCCAAAAGCCACGGCTTCACGACCAAGACCGGGATTATGCTCGGACTCGGCGAGGAACCCGGCGAGATTGAGCAGACGCTTCGCGACATCGTCTCCGACCGGACCGACATCCTCACCATCGGCCAATATTTGCAGCCCACCCCGCAGCACCTCCCGGTCAGCCGCTGGGTGACACCGGAGGAATTTAAGCAGTGGAAGGATTTCGGCCTCAGTCTCGGCCTCGGCGTCGTCGAAAGCGGCCCGCTGGTCCGCTCCAGCTATCATGCCGACGAACAATCGCTAAAATACACCGGCGAAGAGCATCTCAACACCACGAACGCGCTGTCCGGGGCGTAAGCCCAGAACCGCGGGCTAATTTTCTGGCCGGACAAACAACGGTGCGGAGGTTAGGGCGTGTTTTGGAAATACAACGCGATGTCGTTTGCGTCCGGAGCGGCGTTGTCGTCGAGGGCCAAGGCCCACCGGGCATTGGCGCCTCGACGCCGCCTGGCTCTGCGCTTTTGCAGCCGATAGCGACACACGTTTTATTTCTAAAACACGCCCTAAGGCGTGTTTTGGAAATACAACGCGATGTCGTTTACGTCCTCTGTGTTCTTAAAATAGGCTGGCCGCGATCTCCCCTCGGGAACAGTCTGCGGAGGCCGGGCTTCAACGATGCGCTTGCTCAAAATAATATTGGTGGCGGCCCTCGTTATCGCGATCTGGAGCGTGGCCGGGAAGCACCGGCTCATCAGCATCGGCCAGCCTATTCCCAGGTCCCATCAACCAGCTGCCGATTCCACCGTAAGCATCGCGGGGTTCGTCAAAGTGGTTCATCCAGACGGCGTGGATCCTCGTTCGGTTTTTATCTATGGTGCGATTAACCGCCCGTCGAGCTGTCCGCGCTGGCAACCAAGCCAGGAAGGAATCCGCTCCGACGCGTTGGCCACGGCGCTGGCCGCGGCCGGCATTCCTTATGTGCGCAGCGACACGATCGGGTTCAGTTCGATCAACGACAGCGACGTAGAGGATCGTCTCGTCGCACTGCAGAACCGCGAGAGGCCCCTCGTTTTTGTCAACGGATGGGCCAAAGCAAATCCCTCGCTGGACGACATTATCGCCCAATATAACGCGATCGTCCAGCCGGCGACCAAACCAAGCCGCGTTTATTAATCGGGCTGGCTCACTCTTCCACGTCGAACCAGAACGGCGCGAAAATTTCCCGGCTGGCAATTTGCACCTGGCTCCAGATGACGTAGCGGCCGGCCCGCGGGAGCACCAGCTTGAAGGTCAGCACCGGATGAACCGCGTCGGGCGGCTTCGTGATATCGTATTCCTGCGGATGCATATGAGCGAACCCGCTGCGCTGGTCGTCGAAAGCCACGAGGTGGGCAAAGGCGTTCATGATCACTTCAAGAGGAACCCGTCCGCCGCCGATGCGCTCCACCGCAAATTTTAAATCGACCAGCCGATTCGCCCGAATGGGCCAGGCGCCGGGCGTGATCGTAAAGCGGTAGCCATCGCGTTCGCACACCCAGGGCTGGTGGAGCGCGGCGTCCCCGCCGCGCTCAGAACTCGCCGAGCCTCCGTCACTGAAGCTACGGAGGCCGGGGACGTCGCGTTCCACCTCTTTCTCGGGTAGACCGGCCACCGGCAGGTCGGCCCAGGCGTAGAGACCCAGCCCCGTTACCACCGGCACAAAATCGGCAAAAAAACGGTAGTTGCCCCCTGCCCTCGGTTTGAAGGAAAAGGCCCAGGCGCCGGGGGCGCCGGCCGGCACCGGATGCACATGCTGATAATCGGTGAGGGTGGGATCGATGATCAGCAGGTGCAGTTTTTTCGCGTGCGCCGTGGCCAGATCGTCGGGACCGAGCGGTTTATTGCTGTAGGTCCTGAGGGTCAGCACGGCCTGCACGGTCTCGCCGGCGGTGGCCGGCCCGGCGGTCGCCAGCGTCATCGTCACCGGCGACTGCACCTGCGTGGCGGGGAGGAATTGCGGATTACCCGGATCGCAAAATTGCACGATGCTCTGACCCGCCGGCACATAATCGTAGTGCGGAATGTTTGTGCCGGTCGGCAGCCGGCGCACCACGACAAAAAGCGCCACCGCACCGAGCGTAAGGAGCCAGAGCTGCCGGCGTTGGGAGGAGGTCAGGGTGGCGGACATGGAAGGTGGGGCAAAATGTAACGATCCTTTTTTGTCATTCCGAGCACAGTGAGGAATCTCCCGTGGAGCAGAAGTCTTCCTCTGCCGTGCCAAGCGGGGTGAGGACACCTCGCCCACAACGGGCCCAATCCGAGCGCGCAGTTCATTGGCGTGTTCCCGTCAACCCCGACGAGTCGGGGTTGCTGAGGGGCTCAGAACGACAAGCATTGTTCAAAGACTCTCTATTTGTTCATTCTGTCTAAAGTTCACTTCCGCATTTTGCCGACAAATTCCGACGGCTCCCATTCGCCGCCGTCGGCGCGCCAGACAATCGTGCCGTTCTCGTCGATCAGCAACGTGGCCAGGGTGTGGTTAAGCAAACCATCCTTGAATTCGGCAATGACCCCGAACTGCGCGAGCAGGTCCTGCACCGCACTGGGCGGACCGGTCAGAAACGAAAAATTGCTCAAATCGATTCCGCGGGCCTGGGCGTAATCCTTAAGCACGCCGGGCGTGTCGTAGGCCGGATCCATCGAAATGGACACCAGTTCGAGATTTTTCACCCCGGTTTTGCGGGCCAGTTGCTGGGTCATGATCATCTTCGCCGTGGAGGCTGGACACATCGTGGCGATCGGGCAACGAGTGTAGATGAAATTGAGCATGATCTGCTTGCCGCGAAAACGGCTCATCTGCACAACGCGGCCCTCCTGGTCGTAAAGCGCGAAATCCGGGACGGTCTCGCCCACTTCGCGATAGGGATGCGGCCCGCGCACCATCGTGTCCTGACGGAGCGCCTGGGCCGCGGCGGCCATGGTGGCGTTGTCGGAGGCATCGTCGGGCAGAATCCGCTCGAGGCGAAAATCGCCACCGGCTTGCACCAACAAGCCCCGGATACGCTCGCCCGGCTTGGCGTTGGCCAGATCTCCCGGACCGACCGGGTAGTCCATCGTCATGGCCGGCATGAGTCCGGCGATTTCCTCGTGTTGCACGCGCAAGGTCTTGTGCCCCGCGTCGATCGACACGATCTGTCCGCGGAGCGGCCAGCGTTTTTCTCCGGGCGGCCCGTCGTCGATGCTCGCCGTGGACTCCGAACGCGAACAGGCGGCCAGCAATGTCAGCAGACTCGCGGCCCAGATAAACGTCCACTGACAGGTTTTCATGCAACTACAGATTTGCCGACGGAAAAAATTGTCAAAGGCTTTGCGCCTTTTAGATTGATCCCTTCTATTGTTCCTATTCCCGACTTATGAACGCCTCCCTCGCTTCAGCACGGACCCCGGGCCATAAACCCGGCATCGCCCGGCTTGCCGCGGCGAGCATCGGGTGGGCCTTTGTGCTGATCTGCCTCGGCGCGTTCACCACCAGCATCGGCGCGGGCATGGCCTTCCCCGATTGGCCGTTGTCGGACGGCTCGCTTAACCCGGCCGGTTGGCTGCACAATCTTTCCATGTTTGCCGAACATTCACACCGGCTGACGGCGGGGGTGATGAGTTTGCTCACGCTCGCTCTCGCGTTCTGGCTATGGCGACGCGAAGCGCGGGCCTGGCTGCGGATCCTGGCGGTCTTCGCGGTCGCGCTCGTCTTGGCCCAGGCCGTCGTAGGCGGGCTGCGCGTGCTGCTCGACCATTGGCACGTGCCCATGGTGGATACGAGCCTGGGGCGGCTTTTCGCCATGCTGCACGCGTGTCTGGCCCAGGGCTTTCTCTGCTTGCTGGTGGCCATTGCGCTCGCAAGTTCGCGCGCCTGGCTGGAGGGAAAAGATCTAACGGTTTTCGCGGCCGGCACGCGCAAACTGGGCGCGGTGTGTTGCGCCCTGCTGTTCGGGCAATTGGCCATTGCGGCCGTAATGCGGCATAGTTTCGCCGGGTTGGCGATCCCGACTTTTCCCTGGTCCTCGCCCGACCACGGGCTGCTGCCGTCGGTCTGGAATTTTCGCGTGGGATTGAATTTTGCCCATCGCGTGATGGCGGCGATCCTCACCGCGGCCCTGGTCGTCCTGGCGGGAAAGATTTGGGCCGATCGGGCCGCGACCCCGGCGGTGCGCAACGCGACGATGGGGCTGATGTTGTTGCTCGCGCTGCAAATCTATCTTGGAGCATCGGTCATCTGGACCGGGCGCGCGCCTTTTTTCACGACGGCGCATGTGATCGTCGGCGCCGCCACGCTGGCCACGACCTTTGGACTGACCTGGTGGATGCACCGCGACATTTTTGTGGCGATGAAACCGCCCGCACCGGCGCGGGCACAACCGAGCTTAGCCAGCGTATGACCGAAGACGTCACCAGCCCGCCGATCTTGAAACACCCGGCCCACATCACGTTTTCAACGCCGGCGGCGCGCGCCGGCTTTCACGACTACGTCGAACTGACCAAACCTCGGTTGAGCGCGTTATCGGTCGTCACCGCGCTGGTCGGCTACGGCGCAGCGCGGCCGCCTTGGAATTTCTCGGAAATGTTCAGCCTTTTGTTGGGCACCATGCTCGCCGCGGGCGGCGTGGCGGCGTTGAACCAATGGATGGAAAGCGGGACCGACGCCCGCATGAGGCGCACAGCGGACCGCCCGATCCCGGCCGGCCGCGTTGCAGGGGGCTCGGCCTTTGTGGTGGGCGCGGGGATGTGCACGGCCGGCTTGGGGCTGTTGTTCGCAAAAATCAACGGTCCGTGCGCGTTGCTCGCGCTTATGACCTATGTGGCCTATCTGGCGTTGTATACCCCGGCCAAAAAGTGGTCGCGGTGGTCCACGGAGATCGGCGCGGTAGCCGGCGCGCTACCGCCGCTGATCGGCGCGACAGCGGCCGACAACGGCATTTCTCCGCTCAGTTGGATGCTTTTTGGCATCCTATTTTTCTGGCAGGTTCCTCATTTCATGGCCGTGGCCTGGACGTATCGGCGCGATTACGCGGCGGCTCATTTTCCGATGTTGTCGGTGCTGGACGGCAGCGGCCGGAGGGTGGCGCGGTGGGCCTTCGTCAATTCTTTTTTGCTCGTGGCCGTAAGCGCGCTCCCCGGCCTGACCGGCGCATGCAGCCGGTTTTATCTCAGCATCGCGTTGGCCCTGGGGGCATGGCTGCTGTGGCGAGCGGTCGCGTTCTTGCGGGCGGCCGACCGCGACGCGGCGGCGAAGAAACTGTTCTTCGCCTCGATCATCTATCTGCCTCTTTTGCTCGGAACCCTGGTCGCAGACCGCTTGATTTTTTCCTAGCAGCGTGTCGGTCTTCGCCTCCACATCGTGGCCGTCAGCGCGGTGGCCAGCCTGTTTCTCTGCTGGCTGGTTTATTACCATGTGCCGACCGACGTCGCCGGAAGGCGCCTGCTTTTCCTTCCGGCGCTCAATGCGCTGCTCAATGGGTGCTCGGCCATCGCCCTGGTCTTTGGCTTCCGCTCTATCCGCTCGCGCCGCATCGGCCCTCACCGCGCGGCCATGTTCACCGCTTTCGTTTTCTCCACGGTTTTCCTCGCGACCTATATTGTGAATCATGCGCTTCACGGCGATATGCACTTTCACGGGCAAGGCCCGATCCGACCCGCCTACTTCGCCCTGCTTATTTCCCATATCGCGTTATCCGTGATCGCGCTGCCTATAATTCTGATCACGTTTTTCCTTTCGCTCAGCGGACGGTTTCCGGCCCACCGGCGCCTCGCGCGCTTCACTTTTCCGATCTGGCTTTACGTCTCGGTCACGGGAGTGGTCGTTTACGCCCTGCTCGCGGCTTATCGGTAGAAAAGGTTCACCGTTCTCTGTCCACCGTTCACGGTTCGAATCCCTGCCGGCTGGAAGTTGCCTGCAGCCGGGAACAGTGGACTGCAAGCCGTGAATTTTCAGCATTCCGCCCTCCGCGGCGGCCGGATCGATGGTGGGTCGGAAAGCCGATTCCTTGCGCAAGGGCGCCCTCCAAATAGCCGACCACCGGTCCGGGAGGCCGGTCCCAGAAACCGGGCCGCTGCGGCATTAGAAACAGGCGTTTTTACCGCGTTATTAACGCAACTAAATGCTTCAGCGATGAAAACGATTATTAATAGCATGCATTATGACTTGAAATGGCTGATGAATTGCTAACGCTCCCGTTCAACTGCGGCCTCGTCCGGCCGTGATCCAGAATTCCGCCCGCCTTCATGAAGTTACCGTCGCTTTCCCGCCCGATTATTCACTGGGGCCGCCTCGCGCTGCTATTGGCGGGCGGCCTTTTCCTGTCCGGCTGCTGGTGGGACATGAACGGACACCAGTCGACCATCGAGGTCGAAGGCCCGGTCGCGCGCACGCAACTGCATCTGTTTTATGTGACCGTGGGGGTGACGCTCTTTATTTTTGTCGTGGTGGGCGGAGTGCTGGCGTACGCCACGATTAAATTCAAGGCGCGGACCGAAGCCGACGAACACGCCGAACCGCCCGAGCAGTCGCACGGCAATCCCTTCGTCGAAATGGGGCTGATCGCCGGATCGGTGCTGGCCCTCGTCATTATCGCCGTCCCGACCTTGCGCGCCATTTGGTCCACCTATGACGTGGCGCTGGAGGACCAGCCGAACGCCTATTATGTCAACGCCACCGGCTTCCAATGGTGGTGGAAATTCGAGTATCCCAAGGAGCAGACCGAGCCGGACAAGTATGGCGCCCGCAGCCTCTTGACCACGGCTAACGAGATGGTCATCCCCGCGGGCCGGCCCGTTCATATCGAGCTCCGGACGATGGATGTCATCCACAGTTTCTGGGTACCGAAACTCGCGGGCAAGGTGGACATGATGCCCAACCGCGGCAACCGCATGTGGTTGCAAGCCGACCATCCCGGCTATTACTGGGGCCAGTGCGCGCAGTACTGCGGCGATTCTCACGCGGTCATGCGCTTCCGCGTGATCGCGCTGAATGCCAAGGATTTTGCCGACTGGCTGGCCAATCAAAAGAAAAACGCCCGCACGGTAGCGGTAGCGCAGGACTCGGGCCTGGAAAAGCCGCGGATCGTCTTCGCCTCATGGAAACCCAACGAATCCGGCTTTCCCCATGATAAACTCGACGTCTCGCCGCTCGACGCCTGGCGCGACAAACAATTTCCCGAGAATGACGAGAACCCCGAGCTTATCGCCAAGGGCCGCAAGCTATTCCAGGCCAAGACCTGCGCCGGCTGCCACAACATCCGCGGCCACGAGGGGGTGGGCATCGCCTACCCCGATCTCACGCACGTCGGCGCGCGCACGACCATCGCCGGCGGACTGCTTGAAAACAACACCGAGAACCTCACTCGCTGGATCACGAATCCCCTCGCCGTCAAACCCGGCAACAAGATGTGGTACGACGGCTACGTCAAAAACAATATCAAGCTCGCGCCGGATGAAATCGCCGCCTTGGTGGCGTACCTCCAAAGTCTGAAATAGAATTCTCCCATGGAAGATGCATTGGTTAAGAACGATTTTATCCCCGAGGGGAAAGCCTCGCCGGCACGGCACCTCGTGCTCTGGCGGCCCACGGCCAAAACGGGGCTCATCGGCTGGCTGACAACGGTCGACCACAAGCGCATCGGCTTCCTTTACGGCGTATTCGCGCTGTTCTTCTTTCTGGTCGGCGGATGCGAGGCGCTGCTCATCCGCCTGCAGCTGGCGGTGCCGAACAACACGCTCCTGACCGCGCAGCAATACAACACCCTGTTCACCATGCACGGCACCACGATGATCTTTCTTGCGATCATGCCGCTGAGCGCCGCTTTCTTTAATTTTATCATGCCCCTGCAAATCGGCGCGCGCGACGTGGCGTTCCCGCGGCTAAACGCCTTCTCGCTCTGGATGTTTGTGGCGGGCGCGATCATCCTCAACCTCGGCTGGTTCATGAAATCCGGCGCGCCCAACGGCGGCTGGTTCGGGTATGCGCCGCTCACCACCAAGACGTATATTCCCGGGCATTCGATCGACATGTGGGTCATGGGCCTGCAGATTCTCGGCGTCGCGTCGGTCGCGGCGTCGCTCAACTTCATCGTGACCATCATCAACCTGCGCGCCCCCGGCATGACCATGATGCGCCTGCCGGTCTTCACCTGGATGACGCTTTTCACGGCCTTCCTCATCGTCCTGGCCTTTCCGGCCATCACCATCGCGCTGGTTGAACTGATGATGGACCGCCTTTTCGGCACGAATTTTTTCGAGGTGTCCAACGGCGGCCTGCCCATCCTCTGGCAGCATCTCTTCTGGATCTTCGGCCATCCGGAAGTGTACATTCTCATCCTGCCGGCGATGGGCATCATTTCGGAGATCATCCCGACCTTCTCGCGCAAGCCGCTTTTCGGCTATCCGATCGTGGTCTTCTCCGGTGCGTCCATCGGTTTTCTGGGCTTCGCGGTCTGGAGCCACCACATGTTCACCACCGGGCTGGGCACCATGGCGACCGCCGCCTTCTCCCTCGCGACGATGGCCATCGCCGTGCCGACCGGCGTGAAAATCTTCAACTGGATCGGCACGCTGTGGGGCGGGCACCTGCAGATGCGCACGCCGATGATGTTCGCCCTCGGCTTCGTCTGGATGTTCATGATCGGCGGCTTCTCCGGCATCATGCACGCCGCCGCGCCGGCCGACTCCCAGCAGCACGACAGCTACTTTGTCATCGCCCATTTCCATTATGTGCTCATCGGCGGTTCGCTCTTCGCCCTGCTCGCCGGCATCCACTACTGGTTCCCGCTGATGTTCGGCCGCAAGGTCAATGAGTTCTGGGGCAAGCTTTCCTTTTGGGTTATTTTCGCGGGCTTTAACACCACCTTCTTCCCGATGCACTTCCTCGGGCTCAATGGCATGCCGCGCCGCACCTTCACCTACGACGCCAACATGGGCTGGAACTCCGCCAACTTCATCTCTTCGATGGGAGCCATCCTCCTGGGGATTGGCATCGCCATTTATTTTTCGGTGATGGTCTATACCTATTTCAAGGGCGAGCGCGTCGGCCGCGACGTCTGGGACGCCCGCACGCTGGAGTGGGCGCTCCCCAATCCGCCGCCCGAATACAATTTTGCCGTCATTCCCACTGTGCACGAGCGCGATGAGTGGTGGTACGTGAAACGCCACCGGGCGGCGGTCGCCCAGGAAGAATCCGCCCACGCCCGGGCCGAGCAAGAACACGGCGGGATCCACATGCCGTTCCAGTCGATTTATCCTTTTACGGCCAGCGTCGGCATGCTCATCGCCGGCATCGGCATCTCCGTCCTCGATGCGAACCCGGCGCCCGGCATCCATCTGAAACTGGGCACGGTCCTGGTCGGTTTCGCCGTCATGTTCGCCAGCATTTACCTCTGGTCGCTCGAAGGCGTGGATGGATACCACCTCCATCCCGAGCCCGAAAAAGAACACGCCGAACCGCCCGCGCAGGAGGCCCATTCATGAGCAACGCCGCCGCCGTCGCCCTCGACCATCACCATGACCCGTCCACCTCGACGGGCATCCCGAACAAGAAACTTCTCATGTGGACGTTTCTGGCGTCGGACTGCATGTTTTTCGGCTGCCTGATTTCCACTCATCTTATTTACCGGCTGCATCCGCCTCCCGGAAATCCCAACCCGCGCGATATTTTTAACCCTCCCCTCACGTCGTTTTCGACCTTCATCCTCCTGATGTCGTCGCTGCTGATGGCGCTGGCGGTCAACGCGATCCAACGGGGCAACCTTCGCAGCATGCGCCACATGCTGCTCGGCACGATTTTTTTCGGCTGCATTTTCCTCACCTGCCAGGTCTATGAGTTCACCGATTTCGTGATGGACAAGCACATGACCATCACGAACTGCATCCTGGGTTCGACGTTTTTTACCCTGACCGGCACGCACGGCTGCCACGTGGCAATCGGGGTCCTCTGGCTTACGCTGATGTACATCCGTTCGTTTCAACCGGCGGACGTCGAGACCGACCGCCGATGGTTTGGCCGAAACCTGCTCCACATCGGCGGATTCATCGCCGCCATCGGCCTGAGCATGTATCTCGTTCTTGATTTCGTGCACATGGCGCAAGCGGGAACCCTCTCCGCCTTTCTGCGCCACGACGCCCTCGCCCTCGCGGGCGCCGTCGTGAGCTATGGCGCCCTCAACCTGCTCAGCCGCACCCGCAGTCCGGTGGATTTCGGCGAGGCCAACGCCATCGACGTCGAGTCGATGGGCCTCTACTGGCATTTTGTCGACATCGTGTGGATCATCATCTTCACCGTGGTCTATCTCCTCGAATATATCTGAACGCCCGCCCCCCATGAGCGCCACCGCCGCACCCGCCCACGCCACCGACCGCCACGCACCCGGCGAAAGCAAGTTCCATATCTTCGTCCAACTCGCGATGATCCTGTCGGTCATCACCGGCGTGGAGATCATCATGGTCTACCTGCCCTTCGCCCATTGGCTGCTTTTCGCCACCCTCGCCGTCCTTTCCGCAGTAAAGTTTCTCTGCGTCATTTTTCTCTTCATGCACCTGCGCTGGGACAAGATGTTTTGCACCGTCCTCTTTTTCATCGGCCTGATCCTGGCCGGCGGCACGATGTGGGCGCTCCTGCAGATTTTCAGCGCCGACGCCAGCAAGCCGCTCTCGATGAATGATCGGCTGCACGAGCCGGTCGGAGTGGTGCAAGCGGCGTGATTGACCACGGATTGCACGGATTAATACGGGCAGACAGCTTTGTCATTCCGAGTGTAACAGGAATCTCTGCTCGTGGTGCAACCCAATAAGTTACACTTTGGCAAAGACGGGATTCTTCGCTGCGCCAATGAACTTGGTGTCTCCATTTGTCATCCAGAGCGCCAGCGAAGGATCTCACAAGATCGGACATATATGTGAGATGGCGGATGTCGCTTCGCTCGGTACCTCGCAAGGCTCGGAATGACAATGAGAAGACGCGTCGAGCTTAAACAGTTCATTGGCTTGTTCCAGGCAACCCCGACAAGTCGGGGTTGCTCAGGGTCTCTGAATGACAAACTGATTTGAAAGAAAGGCCTGGGATTAAACCAAACCCATCGCGGAACCGCGGAAAGGCGGAAACACAAAACCTGTTTCCGCGCTTCCGTATTTCCGCGTTTCTGCGATTCTTCCAGCCATGATCGACTGGCGCCACTGGCACAATGAACCCTTCCTGATCGGCGGGCTCATCCTGCTGGTCTGGCTCTACGCGATCTTCACCGGCCCCCTGCGCGTTTGGCTCGAACCAACGGCCCTCTACCCGCGCCGCCAGGCCATTTACTTCTATTCCTCGCTGCTGCTGTTCTATCTCGCCGTCGGTTCGCCCTTCGACCAGCTCGGCGAACGATTTTTGCTCAGCGCGCACATGCTGCAGCACCAGATCCTGATTTATCCGTGCGCCGTGCTTTTCCTGCTTGGCCTGCCCCCCTGGCTCGTGCGCCCCGTCACCGCCGCGCCCGCCCTGCAGGTTCCGCTGCGCTGTCTGACCAAGCCGGTCGTCTGCGGGCTGATTTATGCCGTCACCTACTCGTTCTGGCATGCGCCGACCCTTTACGAATGGACGCTGCAGAACAAAATCGTGCACGTCATCGAGCATCTCATGTTCTTCGGGGCGGCGCTGTTTTATTGGTGGCCGGTGATCAGTCCGTCGCGCGAGTTTCCGCCCATCAGCTACCCCGGCCAGATGCTTTACCAGTTGTTCATCGTCATCGGCATGACACCCGCCTTCGCCTACCTTACGTTCGCGGATCGGGTTCTCTACCCGACCTACGAATATGCGCCCCGGCTGATCGCCGACTTTACGCCCCAGCAAGACCAAGTGTTGGCCGGCGCGATGATGAAAATCATCGGCATGGTGGTCGCACTCACCTCATTTGGTTGGAGTTTTTACCGGTGGTACGCGGCCGACAAGCGGGACGGGCGGTCAACAAATGCCGCCCGGCCAGCTTGAACGCCGAATGCTGAACGCTGAACTTCGAAGGACTGAAAAACAAGGATCCATCGGTTTCAAAACCCGGTCGCAGAAAAAGAGAGCGCCATCGCGCGCTCTTGAAATTGGCCCAAGCTGTAGCGACAGTTGGTCGTTTGTAATTCGGCGTTCGGAGTTCTGCGTTCGACGTTCAGCGTTGGGCATCGGCCCGAATGGCACTAAGTTAAGCTCTGCTGTCGTCTAGCCGCCAGTTGTGACTACGGGCGGAACTCATACGAACGACGTCCCTAACTTAGTGCCATTCGGCATCGGCCCCT
>JBEKQH010000086.1:0-7011 GCA_049519915.1 Opitutaceae bacterium | reverse complement strand
CGCGGAATTTGAGGCGCAGTTTCACCTTGTTGCCATGCGACAGGAATCCTTCGCCGTGGCGGATCTTGGTCAAAAAATCGTTCTCCGCAATACGCGCGCTAAATTCGATCTCCTTGATCTTGCTCGCGGTGGTCTTCGCATGGGAATGCTTCTTCTGTTCCTCGTAAACGTATTTGCCAAAGTCCATGATGCGGCACACCGGCGGCACCGCATTGGGCGCGACCTCGACGAGATCAAGGCCGACCTCCAGCGCCAGGTTAATAGCCTTCGCGGTATCCAGGATCCCGAGTTGCTTCCCCTCGGGTGAAATCACGCGAACCTGTGGGACCTTGATACGATGGTTGCGACGGATGTTTGAATACGGATCCGTGTTGCGACGTTGATACTGGCCGGGGCGTCCGCCGCCGGCTGGAGGGAAGGGATTGGCCATCAAGAAGGATTAGAAAACATTATTTAAGTGGAAGTTACTTTTCGCCCGGTTGCGCGACGTTGACAACAGGAAAATCCCATCCGGCAAAATTCCAAGGCCCAAATCACGCCCCAATCCGGCGGGCGGAGGACCGGCCGGAGCCCGTGCCCAAAAGTCCGGGCGGCAGCCATTTTCGATTTTTGCGGCGGCATGGTTTTCGCAGGCCGGCGCCGCTCACACGCTGAAGCTCTCGCCGCACGAACAGCTGGCCCTGGCATTGGGATTGGCGAACTTGAAACCGCCGGCCACGAGTTTGTTCGAGTAGTCCAGCACCGTGCCTTTGAGATAGAGCGCGGTCTTGGGATCAACCAACACCTCAATCCCAGCCGAACGGACCAGGATGTCGCCGCGTTTCGGGCCGGCCGCAAAGCGAAGTTTGTAACTGAGCCCGTTGCAGCCGCCGCCCGTGATGGCGATGCGCAAAAACTCGCCTTGCCGCTCGCGGGCCATCAGCGCGCGCGCCTTCTCCGCCGCCGGTTCGGTCAGGCGCACGAGATTTTCATTGCCGAGGCGGACCTCGGCCGGCGACGCAAGGGCGGTTTCGGTGGCGGACATGGAGTGAGGTTATCGCAAAATCGAGAAGAGGCGGCCCGTTTTCAATTTTGAAATAGCCGGTTAGACTATCGCTTATTCCGCGCGCGAAGCAAGCGTCGCGCGACGCTCACGGCGTTGGCGAAGCTGTTCCCCTTGGCCCGGCCCTGCCCCGCAATGCCGAACGCCGTGCCATGATCGGGGCTGGTGCGGACGAACGGCAGACCAAGGGTGACGTTCACCGATTGGTCGAACTCGACCGCCTTGAGGGGCGCAAGACCTTGGTCGTGGTAGAGGGCGATGACCACGTCGAATTCTCCACACAACGCGCGCGCAAACAGCGTGTCGCCGGATTCGCAACGCGAGAGTCCGGGAAACTGCCGCCGCAAGCGGTTGAGAATCGGGTTGAGGATGTTTTCCTCCTCGTCGCCGAGCAAGCCGTCCTCGCCCGCATGCGGGTTCAAGCCGCAGACGCCAAGCTTGGGCGCCGCGATCGTGTGCGCGCGCGCCAATTCGTCGGCGGCCCGCACGGCCCGAGTCAGATTTTCCTCGGTCAGATGCGAAAACACCTCGCGCAGCGGCACATGCCACGTCAAGAGCACGACGCGAAGGCGCCCGCCGCAAAACGCCATCGTCGCCTCGCCGCCCCAGCGCGCGGCGAAAAATTCCGTCTGGCCGGGAAAGGTGAAGCCGGCCTTGGCCAGCCAGCTTTTGCTGACCGGGCCGGTGACCACGCCGGCGAATTCGCCTTGCGTGCAACCCGCGGCGGCGCGTTCCATAGCGGCGCGCGCCACGGCCGCCCCTTCCAGGGTCGGCTGCCCGGACGCCGCCACATAGTCGGGCGGACCGACCGCGATTTTTTCCACCGCCGGACCAAAAGTTTGCAACCAGCCCGCCGGACCGACCACGGCCACGTCAAGCGCTTCGACCGGATGCGCAGCCGCCCAGGCCGCCACCACTTCCGGCCCGATGCCCGCCGGATCTCCGCAAGTGAGTGCGAGTTTTGAATTCATGAGACAACGTTCACAAGACCAGGGAAATCCGCGAAAAATTGAAAGCTTTTCCCGGCCGCCGACCGTTCTCCGCGGCTATTCTTCGCCTTCCGCTGCGTCGCGCCGGGCGCGCACGAAGCCGCGCGTGCCGCCGGTGAAAAATTCCAGGAAATGCCGGGCTTCGGCGGTCGCAAACGCCCCGTCGGCCAACGCCTGGGCCGCAACGTCGCGAATATTTCCCGGCGTGAAATATACGGCCCGAAACGCGTCTTTGAGCTCGGAGATGGCCTCCCGGCTGAAACCGCGGCGCTTGAGACCGACCAAATTGAAGCCGATCGCGTCATCCCGTTCCGCCACCATCAGGCATGGCGGCACATCCCGCGTGATCGAGGCATTGCCCGCGACCATCACGTTTTCGCCAATGCGGCAAAATTGGTGCACCCCGACGCCGCCGCCAAAAAACGCATAATCGCCGATGGTCACGTGGCCGGCCAGCATGACGTTGTTCGCCAGCACGACATGGCTGCCGACGACGCAGTCGTGCGCAATGTGACAGGCCGCCATGAGGAGGCAGTTTTTGCCGACTTCCGTAAATCCGCCCGGATCGGTCGACCGGTTGAAGGTGACGTTTTCGCGAATCACGGTATCCGCGCCGATGCGCACGCCCGATTTTGTAGCGGGATCGAACTTCAAGTCCTGCGGATCACCGCCGAGCACGGCAAACGAATGCACGATGACGCGCGGGCCAAGCACGGCGCCGCGCTTGACAATGGCATAGGCGTGGATTTCGCAATCCGCGCCAAGCTCCACTCCGTCTTCGATTATGGCCGTGGGATGAATCATTCGAGAGAGTAACCAGGAGGCGGCCACCGGGCGCAAGCACGAGCGGCAAAGTTTGCGGGCCGCTTGATGCTTCGCATCCGATTATTTGCCGCGTTTCGCGGCCGACGCGCGGTCGGGCAGCAGGTCGAGCTGGGCATCCTTGATCAAGTCGTAGTTCTTCAGGATGCGCATGACCTGGAGCGTGTCGCTCTTGCGGTAGTTCTTGTTGATTTCAACCTTGTCCATGATATCGAGCAGCATCGCACGAAAGGAGACGATGGCGTCCACGCCGCGTTCCTTCAACATTTGCACGCTTTGCGATCGGTAGGGCTCGGCCGTGGGCAAGCCGGGGAGCACCAGGATTTTCACGAGGTCGGACGCCGCGCCGGGCTCGTCGGCATCCATGGGGAAAAAGCGAGTAACCTCCTTGAGCACGTTCTCCTCCAGAAAACGAAAGATTTCCGGCGCGCTCTTGAGGGTGGCCGGGGTAAAGCGACCGCTATGCCAGCCTTTGACCACGACCATGGCGCGGTGGACAAACGGCAGTTCATTCGAAAAAAGGAAAAAATCGGGCCGGCGCGAATCCCGCTGCCAGGCCGGGTTGTAAACCAGCAGATCGATCTCCTCGTCGCCGGTCTTGCGCCGCGCCTGCACCTGGTATTTGCGCAGCTGCCGGACAAGAAACCCGTTCTGCTCAAAATATTCGCGGACAATGCCTTCGTCGATGGCGGACATGGGAAAGACGAGCCTATAAAGATCGCCGGCCGGATGACAAACCCCTTTGTCGCAACCTAGGGCGTGCCCATGCCGCAAGAAACCGCTAATGGACGACCTTTTTTCAACCGCGAATGAACGCGAATGGACGCAAATAAGGATTGTTGGATAGGAGACCGCGGGAACAAATAACTTTATTTTCGGATCGGACTTCATCCCCCGCTTCACCGGAATTATTCGCGTTCATTCGCGGTTCAATTTAAGCCCTCACTCCGCGCCTACCTCGCGGAAACTCTCGTCCGCGAGCGCGGGAGACACGCTGTCCTGGGTGGTAGCGCTGCCGATCTTCTTTAGAACGACAAAACGCGGCATCCCGGCCCGGACTTTCTTGTCGCGCGCCATCGCCGCCTGCAGCTCACCCAGCGGCAAGGGCGAACGCAAGCGGACCGGCAACGCGTGGGCCGCCACCACGGCCTCGATTCGGCTGACATCGGCGGCCGTGATACCTCCCAGTTTGTGCGACAACCGCGCCGCCGCACAGAGGCCGACGGCCACCGCTTCGCCGTGCAAATAGGCGCCATAGCCCGTGACCTGCTCAATGGCGTGGCCAAAGGTGTGGCCGAGGTTGAGCAGCGCCCGGCCGCCATTCTTCGCCACTTCATGCTCGTCCAGTTCGACGATGCGACCTTTCAAGGCGCAACAACGGTGGATAATGGTCGGGAGTGACGGGCTGACGGCCGATACCGGCGCATATTCGAGCTGCGAAAACAAGGCCGCATCTCCCAGCAAGCCATATTTGATCACTTCGGCCATGCCGGCGGAAAACTCACGCGGTGGCAAGGTCGCGAGCACGTTCGTGGAGATAAAAACGCCGCGCGGTTGATGGAAGGCCCCGACCAAATTCTTGCCCAAGGGAAGATTGACGCCCGTCTTGCCGCCCACCGAACTGTCCACCATGGCCAGCAGGCTCGTGGGCACCTGCAAGTAGTCGATGCCACGCAGATAACTGGCCGCCGCAAAACCACCGAGGTCGCCGATGACACCTCCGCCCATCGTAATCAGCACGCCCGATCGATCCATCGGCTGCGCCGCAAGAAAATCGAGCGCTCGACCGAATTCGGCCAGCGACTTGGACGCCTCGCCCGGGGCGACGATATGCATCGGCACATCGGCGAACATCGCGTGCAGCAACGTGAACTGGTGGTCGATGATATTTTGATCGGTCACGACGGCCACTCGGCGACCGGCGCCCACGAGCGCGGCGACCTTGATCCGGATTTCTTCCGCCAGATTGGAACCGATTGAAATCGGGTAGCTGCGCGCGCCAAGATTGACCGTGAGGGAGTCTGCCATGGTGTCCGATAAAACGTTGGCCGCCAGCCAGGTCAACTATTCACCAATGACGATTTTCGTTTGCGCGCGGCCGGCGGCGCGATAGGCGTGGGCGCATGCCCATCCGCCCGTGGTTTCCGACCTTCATTTACTGCGAGCCGCTTCAGCGCGGAGGCGGCCCTTTCGCCGCCGACCTGGCCGAGGAATGCCGCCAGCTGCGGGAATTCGACGCGGCCGGACGCACCTGGTCGGCCCGAAACTATCCCGGCGGCTATACGAGCTACGGGTCGATGGCCCAGCTGCAAAAATTTTCCAGCACGTTTGCCGCGCTCGAAAAGAAACTCGCCCGGCATGTGCGCGCGTTCGCCCGCGCGCTCGAATTCGACCTTCGCGGTCGCGAAATTCGCCTGACCGATTGCTGGGCCAATATCATGCCGCCCGCCGCGGCGCATTCCCTCCACCTTCATCCGCTCGCTTTCATCAGCGGCACCTTCTATGCCGCCACGCCGGCCGGCAGCCCCGGCCTGAAATTCGAGGATCCGCGCCTCGACCGCTTCATGGCCGCGCCGCCGCGCCGGCCGGAGGCGCGGGCGGAAAATAAAACCCACGTCACCTATCCCGCCGAAGCGGGCCAGGTCATACTTTTCGAGAGCTGGTTACGCCATGAAGTGCCGCCCAATCCGGTGGACGCGGAACGCATAAGCATCAGTTTTAATTACAACTGGGCTTGAACTGCGGCCCTAGACCAGCGAGGTTTTGCCGCCGCCGTCCGCGACCGTTCCCTCCCCCGCCCCGCCGCTCACCCATGTTTTTTTGCCTGCCTTCGCCGCCCCGCCTTTTTCGACCGGTCGCGCTCGCCTTCGCGCTCGCGTCCTTTCTTGCCGGCTGCGGCGGCGGACACCCGCACGACTCCGAACCGGCCGTCGCCCTCGGCGCCAATGGCAAGCCCCTGCCGGTGATGAAGGCCCAATCCAATTTTTTTGACGGACGCTTGGTCGCCGAGATCACGCTCAGTCAAAGCCGGGGCAAAGGCGGCTTTAAACCGGCGCCCATCCCGGGCCTTCCTTCGCCGGAGGAGTCGGACTTTGGTGACGATGACGATGACATAAAGATTACGCCGGACATGATCGAAGCCATCCGCTCGCGCCGCTCCGAGAGCCCGTTCCCACCCATTGTCATGTGGCTGCAGGTGACCAATGCGACCCAAGGTCTGCTCAAAGTGGACATCGCCGATTTCAATTCCGACCTTGGAAATTTTGCGGTGCAACCCGATCATTTTACGCTCGCGCCCGGCGCCGTGGCCCAGCCCGACCCGGTGATTTCCCGCCTCGGCGTAACCTCTCTGGAAATCCCGGTGACCGTCACCCTGGGCCTCAACGGAAAAACGGAGACGCATGTGCTTGTTTTGCGACCGGTGGCCGGCCCTCCACCGCCCGCGGTGACAAAGTAATCTTAGCAGTGTCGGGCTTTGCCTCCACACGGCTTAACCAAAATGGCTGGGCCATTTTGGAACTGACTGGCAGCGGCGGACGTTTTTTGTGGGTTCGCCGGGGCGCTGGTCAAAAAAGTTCCGGATTGTGGTCGGCATCCTGTCTTTCAACGCCGACCCTGCCCCTTGCGGAGCGTTTAGCAGGAGCCCGTGGGCGAAGCCCGACGGGCTCCTGGGCTGGATCGATACAGGCTGGCTTGTTTACGCTTGCGCGCGTCATTCTCCCTTTATTCTCCGCGCAATTATATACGGTTGTTTTATTCGGGCGGTGGTTGTAGCCTTGCTCGGTTTGGAAAGCTTTTACTCCAACGGTTTCACCTATGCATTTTTCATGAAACGCCCAATTATCGTGCTGATGGCCATGAGTGCCGCGCTCTTCGCGCTTCCCACCGGCTGCAACAAGAATCCGACCCCGGAGGCCAACGCCCCGCTGCCGCCGCCCACTCCGGCCACCGTAGTCGCCCGTCTCACCCAGCCGGATTCCGCAGCTATTCTCCCCCACAAAATCGAATCAGCGACGGCCTTCCCTCAAGCGCTGTCTTCGCTCGCGCCGGACGTCACCGCGCCCCAGGTGGCACCCCCGACGGCCGAAAGCCCGGCCGTCGACCCGAACGGCCCTCCGTCCAAAGGCCTGACCGCCGACGGCGTCACGGTCGATCTGG
>JBEKQH010000085.1:0-7013 GCA_049519915.1 Opitutaceae bacterium | reverse complement strand
AAGTTCGCAAAGGTCACGGCACCGGCTGCAAACCCCAATCTCTATGAATTTTTCGACGTTGTTTTTCGCCACCGCCTTGGCGTTTTCATTCTACCCGACGGCCCGCGCCGCCGAGTCCCGCAGCGACACGCTCCTCAGCGGCAACTGGCGTTTCGTTCGGGCCGATGTCGGGGACGCGGCGGATCCCGCTTTCCTCGATGATAACTGGACCTCCGTGACTATTCCGCACACCTGGAATTCGCAGGACGGACAGGCCGGCGGCGACTATTACCGCGGCCCGGGGTGGTATCGCCGCACCTTTGAAGTTCCGGCCCAGTTCATAGGGCGGCGCGTGTTCCTCCGTTTCGAGGCCGCCAGCACGGTGGCCGATGTTTAGGTCAACGGCCAGTTCGTCGGCGAACACCGCGGCGGCTTCGGCGCCTTTTGCTTCGAGATCACAGGTTTCCTCAAATTTGGCCCGCCTAATGAAATTGTCCAATCGGGTGCGCCCAACGTCCTGGCCGTGCGCGTCGACAACGCCTGGCGAGGTGACCTCGCGCCCCTGTCCGGCGACTTCACCGTCTTCGGCGGCCTTTACCGGCCGGTCCACCTGATTGTCACCGACCGCCTCTGTCTTTCGCCGCTCGACCACGGTTCGTCCGGAGTGACGCTGTTGCCCGCCAATATCAGCGAGCGCTCAGCCGACGTCGCCATCGAAACGCTCGTCTCCAACGGCGACGCGACCGCCCGCGACGCCACGCTGGTCGCCACGATCTTGGATGCCGCCGGCCAATCCGTGGCCACGAACAGCGAGGCCGTCAGCGTGCCGCCCGGCATCACCGCCCAGGAAACCCAACGCATGGTCGTTGCTCACCCGCATCGATGGAACGGACGCGCCGATCCGTACCTTTACCGGGTCGTCGTCGAACTTCGTCATGGGGACACCGTGATCGATCGCATCGAACAACCGCTCGGCCTCCGCACCTTTCGTATCGACCAAACCGGCTTTTATCTCAACGGCAAACCGTGCCGTCTTCGTGGCGTGGCCATCCATCAGGACCGCTTCGATCAAGGGTGGGCCCTCACCGACGCCGATCAAAAAGAAGACCTTGATCTCGCTCTGGAGATGGGCGCCAACGCGGTTCGCGCGGTGCACTATCAGCACAGCGAGACTTTCTACCGACTCTGCGATGAAGCGGGTCTGCTCGTTTGGGCCGAGCTGCCGCAGGTGAATTTTGTCGGCGGCTCCGCTTTTGCGGAAAATTCCCGGTCGCAGTTGCTCGATCTCATTCGCCAGAACATCAACCATCCGTGCATTTTTACGTGGAGTCTGGCCAATGAGCTCCGCCAACCATCTGCCGATCCGGACCCGATCCTGCTCGACCTCGACAAGCTCGCCCATGCGGAGGATCCGACGCGGCCCACCGCCGAAGCCGCCTACATCAACATCTGGCCTTCGGTCAATAAGATCCCCGACCTGCTCGGCCTCAACCTCTATCCCGGCTGGTATCACGGCCTTCTCAACTCGCCGGATCGCGGCGATTTCAACGCCATGGGAGTGACCCTCGACCATTGTGCCGACTGGGGCCGCGGCCAAGGCGTCTGCGTCAGCGAATACGGCGCCGGCGCATGTATCGACCAACACGAGGCCCACCCGTCGCAACCGAACCCCAACGGTCCATGGCATCCCGAGGAATGGGAGGCTATCGTCCATGAGCACGATTGGGCCGCCATCCGCGCCCGCCCGTTCGTCTGGGGCTCCTTCATCTGGAACTTATTCGATTTTGCCAGCGCCCGCCGCCGTGAAGGCAGCACGCCCGGCCGCAATGACAAGGGTCTCGTGACCTACGACCGAAAAGTCTGCAAAGACGCCTATTATTTTTATAAAGCAAACTGGTCGGACCAGCCATTCGTCTATCTGACGGACCGTCGTTTCATCAATCGGACCGAGGCACTGGCCGACGTTAAGGTCTACTCCAACTGCGACCGCGTCGAGTTGACGGTCAACGGCCTTTCTCGGGGCGTGCGCGCCGGCGACGATGAGCATATCTTCCGTTGGACCGGTCTCGCGCTCCAACCCGGTAAAAATCTCCTTACCGCCACCGCTTACCGCGACGGCCGGCCATACGCCGATAAATGCACCTGGATGCTAAACCCCGGGCCGCAGGCAAAGTAGATCGTGAATTTTATTTTACCGCAAAGATCGCGAAGGTCTCGCCAAGTTCGCAAAATCGGTCGTTCTCGTTCTTCCAATCGTTCAGATATCATCGACCGGCTTTGCCCGGTCTTGCGAAAGATTCGAGATTGAATCCTAGGCCAAAAATATCTTGGTCGTGTTTCCCGTCGATGCCGATCCGTGGTATCCGTGACAAATCACCTTCGCGTCCTTTGCACCCTCCGCGAGAGACCCTTCTCTGACGGCTTTTGCTTTTTCGAACGCCGATGGCATGCTGCATTCATGTCTTCGCCCTATCGCCTGATTTAATTACGCCGATTTTCATGGCACGAAACGCTCCACTCAAAGCGGAAAAGCAAGGGAGGAGAGAAGAAAATCTTGCGCGAAATATCCTCGGCTATACGCGGCGAATTTACGCCCGGGCAATTCCCGGTTCCAAAGCCGACAACTAGGGTAAAATACCTGTAAAGAATTATAAGGAGAAGAATTTGCTTCTTTGCATCCCATTTATTAAATTTTTTATCTATTATATATAAACGACTTATAATTTTAATGTTGATTATTATATATAGTCGTTGTCGCAACTAAGAGTATATAACGATCGGGTATTATTGACATTTTATAGGGTCTAGTCCCTACTATCCCCAGCCCCGAAAAAGTCATGTCGCTATCGAACGATATCATTTCTCTTCTGCGCGACGAAGCCTACCTGACACTTTGCCGGGAACGCCTCGACCAAATCCCCAAAGGGGCGGCCGGCGCAGGGGAAGCGGCCCGGAACGCGAGTCCGCTGGATAACCTTCTCGCCCGAATCGATGACTTGGAAGACTGGCTGAAGGCCGCCCTGCACAGCAAATTGCATGATTACTTGTATGCAGAGTCCCACGAATACCGTTACAGCCGGGATGTTCTCACCGCCATCGCCGCCTGGGAGCAATGGGTCAACCCCTACGGTGATTGCCTGCTGGCCTTTGCCCATGAGTTGAAAAATGCCGCGCGGACGTTGGGCGGCGCGAACCAAAATCTGCATGCGACGTTCGATTCACATGCCGAGTCGATGGCCCAACTCCGACTTTCCGCCCGGGATCTTGACCGCGCCTCTTTGCAACTTGATACCGCCGCCAGGAATCTAAGCCAGGTGATCAGCGGAACCATCTACGAAAAGGTGCGCGTGCCCACCCCCCCCTTCACCGGCCTGGCCCAATGGGTGCAACGGCTTGAGTTGCGTTCGAATGTCGAGGCGATGGTCGAAATGCAAGCGATGGAGACCGAGGCCCGCGCGCTGGTGGCGAGCAAGCTGCTTCCGCTCCATTCGCGGACGACCACCGCCCGCGAAGTGGTGACCGAGGCCCAGCGGGACTATTTTGAAAACTACTGGGATGAGCTTCGCGGCCATGCCTTGTCCCACTACGTCGAGGATCGCGCGA
Organism: Opitutaceae bacterium; assembly: GCA_049519915.1. Lineage (GTDB taxonomy): Bacteria > Verrucomicrobiota > Verrucomicrobiia > Opitutales > Opitutaceae > DASRHD01. The sequence goes on along the minus strand of JBEKQH010000085.1, from coordinate 3,431 downwards.
TGGATGAGGTGCTGGACGAGCTCTCCGCTCGCCATGCGGCCGCCGTGCAAGGCGGTCATCAGGTCATGCCCCGCGAGCCCTCTCTCTTGTGCGCCTAGCAGGAGCCCGTCGGGCTTTGCCCACGGGCTTAACCAATGACTTCGCCATTTGGGCGACAGATCAGTTTTGCGGGGCCGCACGGGCCGTTTCAGGCGCGGGATGATTGAGAGACTTGAGGGCAAATGCGCCCGGATACACGCAGCGAAACGCGCGCTGAAGCTGGGCCAGGTTGAAGATCGTGTGGTAGGGCAGGACAAAAGGGACCGTGCCGCGCTCCGGGAAATAGACGCAGACTTGCCCGTTGAAAAAAAATACGGTGGCCGCGCTCGGTTGCGTTTTGCCGCCGGGATCGACGGAGGAAAACTGGACCACGTTTACCGGCCGATGCGCGGCCAGCCGCGCGCCCGCCAGCGTCGCGTCGCGAACGGCGGACACCTCGCTGGTCGCCCGCACCTCGGGACCGTTTTTCTCGGGCGCCTGGAGAGGAGAATCGTAGCGATAGTATAAAAATTTCGGCGTAACGTCCGGGTATCTCGCCACGATCGGCGACGCCACTTGAGCTACGTCCTCCTTCCGGTCCGGCGGGACATCGAGCGGCAGGAAGCCGAAATTGATGTCCCACGCCCAGAGTTGTCCTTTCAGTTCAAATACCGCTACGGCGTGGCCCGCCGCTCCCGGGTCGTTTTCGTTCGCACCCCATTGCAACACGCGCACCCATGCCTCCGGGCCAAAGATCTCGTGAAATTGATCGTAGAGACAGACCGATTCGACGAAGCACCCATTCCCAACGCCGAGCGTCTCGTGCGCAAACGGCGGCGGCTCGGCCTGCGCCCGTCCTTGGACGGAGAGCGCGATTGCCATCATCACGGCAGCCAGGAGAAGCCTGCTCATGTCCCTTTCACATACCCTTCCCGGCGCGCATCGCAACAAGAAGAACAAAGGGCTTTAATTCGGAAGCCATGAGGAACGTCGTTTGACTCCGCCCCGGCGCGTGAGCTAGTATCCCCTCCCGCCAAAAAACTCGTGATTGAAACTGTCGAAACCACTTCCCGCCTCGAACGCGCCTTTCTCGTGGGCGTACAGACCCCAGAGATGCCGCCCGGCGAGGGCCAGGAGTTGCTCGACGAGCTGCGGGAGTTGGTTGAAACGATGGGAGTCGCCGTCGTGCGTTCGACCCTGGTTGACCTGCGCGCGCCCACCCCCGCGCTTCTGCTGGGCAGCGGCAAGGCCGACAGCCTGATCGGACTCGCCCGCGAAGACGGAGCCGACTTGATCGTTTTCGACGAGGATCTTTCGCCCGCCCAGCAGCGCAACTGGGAAAAGCTGTCCGAGCTCGCCGTCATCGACCGCCAAGAGGTCATTCTTGAAGTCTTCGCCGACCGCGCGCGCACCCGCGAAGCGATCCTGCAAGTCGCCCTCGCCCGCCAGGAATATTCGCTGCCGCGCCTCAAACGCGCCTGGACGCATCTGTCCCGTCAGCGCGGCGGCGGCACGGGCGCCCGCGGCCAGGGCGAAACCCAGCTCGAAGCCGACCGCCGTCTGGTGCGCGACCGCATCGCGCACCTCCGCGAACAGATCACGGAGGTCGTCCGGCAACGCGGCGTGCAGCGTTCCCGCCGCCTCCGCGTCCCTCTGCCCACCGCCGCCATCGTCGGCTACACCAACGCCGGGAAATCCTCCCTCTTAAACCGCCTCACGGGTGCGTCCGTCTTCGTCGAGGACAAACTCTTCGCCACGCTCGACCCCACCACGCGGCAGCTCATGCTCCGCAACAACCAGAAACTTTTGGTCACCGACACGGTCGGCTTTATCCGCCGCCTGCCGCACGCGCTGGTCGAGGCGTTCAAGGCCACACTCGAAGAAGTCGTTGTCGCCGATTTTCTCCTCCACGTGCTCGATGTCACCAACCCCGATTTCGAGAAACATCACGCCACGACGCTGGGCGTTCTCCGCGAGCTCGGCGCCGACGACAAGCCCACCCTCACCGTCTTCAACAAAACGGACAACGCCGACGCCGCCATGCTCGCCCACGCCCGCGCGCTCGCGCCCGACGGCCTCTTTCTCTCGGCCAAAACCGGCGCCGGGCTCGATCTCCTTCTTAATCGCTGCGCCGGACTCATCGACGGCGAATTCGGCGCCACCACCCTCCTTGTGCCGCACGACCGTTACGACGTCATTGCCCGTCTCCACGAGCTCGGCCACATCCACGCGCAAGAACACCGCGAGGACGGAGTCTTTATCCAGGGCCGCTTCCCTCCCGCGCAATCGGCCTACTTCGCTCCGTTCGTGCTCAACGGCACGCATTAGGGAATCAGGAGTTCGGCCTTTTAAGAAGGAAACCAGGAAGCCATGAATAAATTACCAGGCATTGGGAATTCGTTACGGTTATTCCTCTTCTCCTGGCTTCGGGGCTTCCGACTTGGAATAAATCAGTTCTATTTCGGCTGGAAAACCCGATAGTAGATCATTCCGTAGATTTCGCGCAGCGCCATCTCGGTGGTGGCCAAAGCCCCCGCATTCGGCAAAAAATCCAACAGCGTCGACGGACGGCGCGCGTCCCGCTGAAAACCAACCGGGAACGGCGTGAAATCGACCCCGGCCCGGCGAAAAAGCCACGCGGCCCGCGGCATGTGCCATCCCGAAGTCACCAACAGCACATGTTTCCAACCATGTTCGCGGCATAAAACGGCCGCCGCCCGGGCTTCATCCGCGGTATTGCCGACCAGCGGGGTCAGGACGATCTTCCCCGCCGGCACGCCCATCGCGACCGCCTGCACGCGCAGGACGTCTCCCTCGGTGACATGGGTTTTTTCCCACGGATAGCACGCCCGAGAAAAAACGATGGCGCCGGCCTTGCCCGCGTGCATAAGCGCCACACCCGCCAGGAAGCGGTTTACTCCATCGCTCCATGAGGGAAAGTCCACTCCGGGATGGTTGGAGCCCAGAATACCTCCCAGCACGATCACCGCATCGGCCGGTGCACAACCCGCGACCGACTGCGATGGATAACGGTCCTCGAGCCGGCCCACCAACGCCTCGCCCACGACCGGCAGGCTCGCGATATAAAGCAACGCCGCCGCCGCCACCATGAGCCGCACCCGCATTTTTCTCCAAAAGAAGGCCAACACCAGGCATTCGAGAACCAAGCCCGTCGGCTGCACAAAAACCGGCAGCAGCTTGTGAAGTAGCAGCATCATATTGGGTCGAAGATGGATTTAATTCGTCCAACAAAACAAGGGTTTCTTTTCTGCAGCGCCAAGCCCTACGATATAAAGACGTTCCATGGCGCCGTGCGCAAACGCCTGGATCAACGTAGCACGGAAATTTGAGCTCTTGCTCAAAAAAGCTACAGAGATCAAAAGCCCATCGGGCAGTGGTTCGAACCCAGGTCC
>JBEKQH010000084.1:0-7048 GCA_049519915.1 Opitutaceae bacterium | reverse complement strand
CAGAAGCCGGGCATCCCGGAAGTTTTTCCTGGCTTCCTAATTAAATAAATCCGCTTCGGTTGTTGTGCGCGGTGAGGGCGGCCGCGGCTCGACGGGTCTGGTCCCTTTGCCTTGACAAGCGCAATGTATGATACATTTTTGTATCACAATGCCTGCCATCGCCACCCTCCGCGACCTGCGCAACCGTTTTCCCAAGGTGAGGAAAATGGTCGAAACCGAAGGCGAGGTCCTGCTCTCCGAGCGAGGCAAGACCAAGTATCGCCTGACCTTGCATAATCCGCCGGCGGTCCGGAAACCGGCCCCGGTCGATTATTGGGTTCGGCTGACGTCGTATCAGCCCGTTGCGATCACCGCCGCCCAGGCCCGCGCCTTGCATGAGGAAAACCGTGGCGATCGCTGAAAAGGCCTACGCCGATCCCAGCGCGCTCCTCAAGCTCTACCTCAACGAGCCGGAGTCACGGGCCATGGCCGTTTGGCGCGCCCGGGTCCACGGCCCGCTGTTGGTCACCCATCACGGACGGGTTGAGCTGGTCAACGGCATTGCCCTGGCCGCCCACCGCCGGTTGATCGACGAACGCACGTTCAATGCCGCGCTGGCGGCGCTAGATGATGATTTCGAGCAGGGTCGCTATCGGCAGGCCGACCTGCTCTGGCGGGCGGCGTTGCAGCGCGCGGCGGATCTGAGCCGCGAATTCAGCCGGACGCTCGGAACGCGATCGCTCGACGTGCTTCACGTCGCCAGTGCGCTCGAACTTGGATCTCGCACCTTTATCAGCTTCGATCTTAGGCAGCAGAAGCTTGTGCGGGCCGCGGGGCTAAAATTGAGGGTGCCTTCGGTCTGAGGGCTATTTCTTTGGCGAGCCAAGAAAGCGGTCGATCGCGGCCGCGGCTCGGCGGGCGTCCCGCACCACCTCCGACAAAGGCGCCGGTCCCCGGACGATCGAGCCGCCGGCAAAAACTCCGGGAAAGTTCGTCATCTGGTCCGCATTGACCTGAATAAAACCGCGCCCGTCCACGACGAGCCGGGCGAAATCGTCGCGGTCGGGCAGCTTGGGCGCGGTGAATCCGTAAGCCACCAACACGACGTCCGCCGGAACATCGAATTCCGTTCCGTCCATCGGCGTGACGCCGGGCCGGCCCGGGCCGGCGGGCCCGTCCGCTTGCATCCGGATGCAGCGGACCTGGGCCACCGCGCCTTCCGGGTTGCCGATCACGGCCACCGGCTGGCTCAGAAATAAAAACTTCCCGCCTTCTTCCCGGGCATTGGAGAATTCCTCCGCATCGGCGGACAGGTTGTCCGCGTCCCGGCTGCAGATGCACAGCGCGTCGGCGGCCCCCTGGCGGATGGCGATGCGCAGGGCGTCCATCGCCGTGTCGCCTCCGCCGAGCACGACCACGCGGCGGCCCCGCACGTTCACGGCCGGTTGGCGCGGCCCGGTGGGACCACCGGCCGCCGCCACCTCCTGGGTCACAAATTGGAACGCCTGGTAAACTCCGCGCAATTCAGCCCCCGGGACCTTGAGGGGAACCGCATCGGCCAGGCCGAAGGCCAGAAAAACCGCGTCGAACTCATGCCGCAAGCGGGCCAACTTCACGTCCGATCCGAACGCGACGCCCATGCGGAACTCGAGACCGCGCTGTTTCAAGAGTTCGATCCGGCGTTTAACCAGTTCCTTGTCCACGCGGAAACCGGGCAGCCCGTTCATGACGCGTCCGCCGGGGTTTTGGCGGGAATCGAAGACGGTGACCGCATAACCGCGTCGGGAGAGGGCGTCGGCCGCCACCAAGCCGCCGATGCCCGAGCCGATCACCGCCACGCGGCGATCCTTGGCCGGTTCGACCGCGGGTTCGGCCAGGCCGTGCTTCCAGCCATAATCCAGCAGAAACCGGGTGATGGCGCGGACCGGCACGGGATCGGATTTTCCCGCCAACACACAGGCCCTCTCGCACAGGCGCCCGCCCACGCAGGTGTGGGACGCCAGCTCGGGAATGCTGTAGGAGGCGAAAAGAAGTTCGGCGGCTTCCTTGAATTGTCCGTCCGACGTCAGCTCCATCAAATCGGGAATGGGGCTATCCAATGGGCACGCTTCGACGCAGCTTGGATTCGGGCAGAGGATGCACCGGCTGGCCTGCTCCTGCGCCGTCGCCTCGTCGTAGGGGCCCGAGACTTCGCTAAAATCGGCAATCCGGTCCGCCACCGGACGTTTCGGCGGTTCGACGCGGTCGATGTCACTCCAGGCGTATTTGGCGTTTCGGCCGGGCATTGGAGTGGGATTCATGCGTCACCTGGGGCTAAATTCTAAAAGGGTTTCTAGCCCGGTTCGCGGTCTTTCGTGACGGCCGGGGTGCCGTGACTTGTCGAAAGGGCGAGCGATTTCTTGGGACAGGCGTCGACACAATAACCGCAGGTGATGCAGCGCAGGCGATCAATCGCCCAGGTTTTTTCCACCCGCTTCACCATGATGGCGTCAGTCGGACACTTGATCGCGCAGACCGTGCAATAGGTGCAGTTTTCCTTCGTGAAAACCAGCCGGCCGCGCGAGCCGGCGATGGGCTGGCGCGGTTTGAACGGATATTGGGTGGTCGGCGGTTTGGACAACGCCCATTTCAGGACCAGCCGGGACATTTCAAAATAGGCCATAATCACCTTTCTGTGCAGCTGATGCAGGGATCGATCGTGAGCACAATCATCGGCACATCGGCCAGGTCGCAACCGGGCAAGACCTTCAGCATGGCCGGAAGATTGGCGAAAGTGGGGGTGCGGACGCGGAAGCGTTGCAGGTTCTTGGTGCCGTTGGCCTTGACGTGGTAGACCACCTCGCCGCGCGGCTGTTCGGTGCGCGTGAGGGTCTCGCCGTTGGGATTGCCGATGACTTTCGCCGCAATTTCCCCGTCGGGAATCTTCGCGAAGGCCTGGCGGATGATCCCGACCGACTGGAAAAGCTCCTCGCAGCGGACGACACAGCGGGCATAGCAATCTCCCTCGGTGCGCGTGATCGGCTCGACCGGGATGTCCTTGAACGCGGCGTAGCCGAGCTGGCGGAGATCCTGGGCGACGCCGCTCCCGCGCAGCGTGGGGCCGACGCAGCCCAAGTCGTAGGCTTCCTGCTTCGAGAGGACGCCGACGCCGCAGAGGCGGGCCTTGACCGAGCGATCGTTGATGAAAACCTGGGTGATGTCCCGCACGTCTTTTTCGATCGCCTCCAGGTCCTTCAGGATGCCCTTGATGGTTTCGGCGTCGATGTCGCGCCGCACGCCGCCGATCTTGCACGAACCGAAAATGACGCGACCGCCGGTGGTGGCCTCGATGATGTTGAGCACCTTCTCGCGCATGCGCCACGAGTGCATGAACAGGCTTTCAAAGCCCATGCCGTCGGCCATCAGGCCCAGCCACAGCAGGTGGCTGTGAATGCGCGAGAATTCGCCCCAGACCGTCCGCAGATAAAGCGCGCGCGGCGGCACGGGGATGTTCATGATCGTCTCGATCGCCTGGCAATAGCTTTGCCCATGGATGAAACTGCAGATGCCGCAGATGCGCTCGGCGACAAAAACGAATTCAACGAAATCTTTTTTCTCGGCCAGTTTTTCGAGTCCGCGGTGGACGAACCCGAGGGACGGGCGGGCTTCGACAACTTTTTCGTCCTCGACGACCAGGTCGAGGTGGATCGGCTCCGGCAAAACCGGATGCTGCGGGCCAAAAGGAATGACAGTGCGTGCCATGGACGTTTATTTGGTTGGTGCCGCAACGGCGGCGGGGACGGACGCGGCGGCAGCCGGCGTCGCGGGCTGGGACGCAGGCGCGACGCAGGGCGCCTTGATGCTGCCGAAGGGAAACTTGACCGAGGTCTTGTAAAAGTTGCCCTTGAAATCGGCGACCATGCCGTCGACCTGCACGTTGAACAGGTCGTGAATTTCGTTCTCGTAGAGGACGGCGCAAAAATAGATCGCGCTGGCGCTGGGCAGGTGCGGCGTTTCGCCGGGCAGCGTGAGCCGCAAATTGGTCAGCTGGCTGTTGAGATCGAAGCTATAGGTCAGCTCCACCCCGGCCGGCAGGCGCGTGGCGCTGATTTGGACCAGGCGATGGCCCTGCTCGCGCTTGACCCGGACGATGTCCAGCAGCGTGTCTACCGTGATGAGTTCGATTTGTTCCTGGCTCATGAGCGTTCCTTTTGCAGATGGACCCACGTAAGGGCGGGCTTGAAGGGCTCGGTCTTGAATTCCTGGAATCCGAGTTTGCGCAGCCGGCGGAGGTTGTCCTCGCTTCTCTGCCCGGTAAAAACCTCGAAGCGTTTCGAGGCGGGAAAGGCCTTTTCGATTTCCTCGATCAGCTTTTGGCCGATGCCATGGCGCTGAAAAAACGGATGGACGATCAACCGGCTCACCAGAGTCGCCTGGTCGGACGGGAAGCCGCGCACCGAGCCGATGATCTTGCCGTTCACCACCGCCTTGAGAAACACCTGCTCCGGACGTGCGAAATCTTTCTGGAGCTCCTCCAGGGTCTGCTGCATGGCGGGCAGGTTGTCTTCGCCGTAAATCTCCGCCTCGCTCCGGTAGGCGATCTTTTGCAAGCCGAGGATGGCCGGCGCGTCGTTTATTTCCGCGCGCTGGTAGACGACCTTGTCCACGTCCTTAAGGGCGGCCCGCATGTCGTGCTGCTTCTGTTCGAGCACCCCGAGCGCCTTGACCACGCCATCGACGATGGCCTCGGGCCGCGCCGCGCAGCCGGGCACATAGACATCGACGGGGATGACGCTATCCACGCCGCCCGAAATGTTGTAACACTCGCGGAAAATGCCGCCGCTGGAGGCGCAAATGCCCACGGCGACGACGACCTTCGGTTCCGGCATCTGGTTGTAGATATTGCAGATGACGTCCTTGCACTGCTCGTTGACGGCGCCCGTCACGAGAAAAATATCGGCATGCTTGGGGTTGCCGGTGTTGACCACGCCCAGGCGTTCGACGTCGAAAATCGGCGTCAGGCAGGCCAGCACTTCGATATCGCAGCCATTGCAGCTCGAGGCGTCGTAATGAATGATCCAGGGAGATTTGGACAGGCAGGGCATGGCTTCGGGATTCTAGCGGAAGAGAGAAAGGACGAGGATGTTGCCGAAACCCAGCACGGCGGCCACGATCCATGCGCTCTTGATCGCCGTCTGCCATTTGAGACGGGCAAAAACGTTGTCCACCAGGATGACGAACAGGAACACGAGCAACGACATAGCCACGCCCAGGAGGGGGCTGGAGGCGAAGAACAAATAGACCCAGCCGAGCAGAAAGACGTTCTCGTACCAGTGGGCGACCTCGATCAGCGCCAGCGTGCGTCCGGAAAACTCGGTGGTGATGCCGCGCACCAGTTCCTGGTGGGCATGGTGCGAACAGGAAAGATCGAAGGGCGACTTGCGAAACTTGATTTCGAGCGTGTAGAGAAAGCCGAGAAAAACGCCCGGCAAGACCAGCACCAGCAGTGTGGGGTGGCCGGCAATGGCGTCCACGGAAAAGCTCTTCGTGGCGAGATACATGCCAACCGCCGTCAGCAGGATCATCGGCTCATAGGCCATCATCTGGATCAACTCACGTTCCGCGCCAATGAAGCTGTAAGGCGAACTCGCCTTGTAGGCGCCGAGCACGAAGAAGATCGCGGCCAGGGTCAGGGCGAAGATCACCAGCAGAAGATCCGATCCGCCGAAAAACAGCGCGCCGGTGAAGATGACCATCAGCAGGAAGAAGAAGATGTAGAAATTCTGCGAGCGGCGGACGACGAGGTTCTGTTTCTGCCACAGTTTCATCACGTCGTAAAACGGCTGCCGGATGGGCGGGCCGCGCCGCGATTGCAGGCGCGCCGAAATCCGGCGATCCCAGCCCGCCAGCAAACCGCCGACGATGGGCGCCGCCACCAGATAGATAATGACTCGAAGCCAGGGATTCATAAACAGGCCCTCATCAGCATGGCTGCCAGCACCGCTGAGCAGCTGATGACACCCCAGCGGGAAAGCCAGGATTCGCTAAGGAGATTGTGCAGGTAGTAATTGCCGATCTTCACGTCCTGCACGGAGTCGGCCATGCTGCGAAATTGCCCGCTGCTTTGCGCGTTGGCGCCGCCCAGGTAGGCGTCCACCACTTTCACCCCGCGCCCATAGCCGATAAAACTGAGCGGGAACAGCAGGACCATCGCCATCATGATCATCATGATGAGGGTGTTGCCCTGGCCGAGAGAGAGGGCGACGAACGGGCCGTACACTCCGGCGACGTAAGGTTCGATCAGCAGGACGGAGATCAGGGGAAACAACAGGCAGGCTAAAAATGTCGCGACGGACAAACCGTAGAGGGCGATGGCTTCGCCGAGAACGAGTTCTTTTTTCACGCGTTCGGCGGGGCCGACGACTTGAACCAGCTTGCCCATCCATTTGACCCAGAAGAAGAGAGTGGCCGCGCTGCCAAAAGCGATGAAGACCGATAGCATCGGATAGGCGTCCACGATCGCTTTGAGCACGGCCCATTTGCTGATCAGCATGCCGAACGGGGCCAGAAACATGCCGGCCATGCCGATTTGCATCATGATCGCAACGCGCGGCATGCGCAGGACCAGACCCGACATGTCTTCGATGTTCCGGCTGTGAATCTTATGTTCCACCACGCCGACGCAGAGGAAGAGCAGGCATTTGGCCAGCGCGTGAAAGACGATCAACAACACGCCCGCCCAGATTGCCTCGGGGGTCCCGATCCCGCCGCAAAGCACGATCAAGCCGAGATTGGCGATGGTCGACCAGGCCAGGACCCGTTTGGCGTCGCTGGTGGTGATGGCCGCCAGGGAGGCGACGACAAAAGTGAGTCCGCCGACCAATGCCACCATCAGGCCGACGTGGGTGCCGGTGACGACCGGCGCCATGCGCAAGACGAGGTAGACACCCGCTTTCACCATGGTGCTCGAATGCAACAAGGCCGAAACAGGGGTCGGGGCCACCATCGCGCCCAACAGCCAGCTTGAGAACGGAAGCTGGGCCGATTTTGTGATGCCCGCAAAACAGAGCAGCGCGGCGGGCAGCAAAAC
>JBEKQH010000083.1:0-7058 GCA_049519915.1 Opitutaceae bacterium | reverse complement strand
TCCAACCCAAGAAACACCGGCGGGCGGGTGTTCGCATCGGCGCGAATATGCGCGCCAGGCGATTGCTTGGAGCTCCCTGCTCGCGTTTCTCGTCGCGCTCTTGCTGGTGCGCGTGTCGCTGCCGGCGGCGGTCGCGGTGTTGGCCGTGCCGCACGCCTTGTTTTTTTTCGCCACGCTCTGCCCCAATACCGCTTTGTGCGGGCCGCTGCTTAAACGCTTTGCCGCGGAGGGACGCGAGGTCTGGCTGACCTTCGACGACGGCCCCGATCCGCAGGAAACGCCGCGGGTCCTCGCGCTGCTGGCTCAGCACCGCGCCCGCGCGACTTTTTTCCTGGTCGGGCGCAACGCGGAAAGTCATCCGGCCATGGTACGCGCGATTCTGGCCGCCGGCCATGGGATCGCCAACCATTCGCATACCCATCCCACGGCTTTTTTCTGGGCCTACCTGCCGTCCGCCGCCGGCCGGGAGATAGACCGTTGCGCCAAGGTGCTGGCGGCCGCCATGGGCGCTCCTCCGCGGCTTTTTCGCGGACCGGTCGGCTGGCATCCGCCGTTGCTTTATCCGGTTTTGCGCCGGCGCGGGCTGCAGCCGGTCGGTTGGACGGCCCGCGGATTGGATCGCGCGGGTATTGCCCCGGAGCGGGCGGCCCGACGGCTTTTGTGCCGCCTGCGCCCAGGGGCGATCTTCATGCTGCACCCGGAACGTCGCAACCGACAGGGGGAGAACACCGGCCTGGCCGCGTTGGAGATCGTGCTGCGCGAAATCGACCGCGCCGGTTATCGCTGTGTGCTACCCGCTTTTGCCCAACAGGATCCGCTCGCGAAAACCGCCGCCGAATGATTTTTAACCGCGAATGGACGCGAATTCACGCGAATACGGATTATTAAACAGAAGATAACAAAAGAAACAAAGAACCGTTGGTCTTTCCGTCATCAGAGGCAAAAAGCAGAGCCTGCTTGGCCGTGCCTTCCGAAGCCCTGAGCCGGTCGAACGGGGCGAAGGATGGAAATTTGGTTCGAGCCAGAAAAAGTCACTTCGTTTTCTTTGCGACCCTCCCTGTCCTCCATAGCCTTGGCGAAGGAGGATGTAAAAATAGGTATGGATCTAATGAGATCTTATTCGTGTGAATTCGCGTCCATTCGCGGTTGAAAAATTTACCCGCAATTTTATCGCGCTGGTTCCAGCTCAGAAGTTCCGCGCGATCGCGCGGTAAACCTCTTGTTCCTGGGCCAGACTGCCGCCGGCGCCGCAGCGGATTTTCACGTTCGTGTAGGTCGTGAAATCTTTCAGCTCCACCGTGATCGAGGTATCGTGGGAATCACGGGCCCGCATTTCGATTTCGCCTGGGGATTCCTGGTCTCCGACCTGCAGATAACCAAGATCCTTGAAGGCCTTCTTCACGGCTTCGTGGGTTCGAACGAGCGACTGAGCGGGCTTAACGTAGAGATAGCCGACCTTGTATTCGCCGGTGACGGAACCTTCATCGTTTAGTTGCACGTTGGTGGTGCAGGCGGAAAATAGGCCGACGGCGAGCAGCGCCATGCAGGCGAACATCAAGTCGTGGGAAGGGAGGATAGGGCATGGGTTGGTTTTCATCATGTCATTGCAGACCATCACCTTGACCGCCAGTTCCCTCCCTGGCGAGTCTGTTGTCCGGAATTCAATAAACAAGGGAACCCGCTTGCCCGGCTACTTCCAGACGGTGATGTTCCAGCTTAAAACAACATAGCCCAAGAGATGATGCGGATGCGAATTGGTCCAATAGACCGCTGGGTTGATGGAGAGTTCGGGAGTAAAATTATAGACCGCGCCCAAAGTCACCGAATTGGCCGATCCTGATTGAAAGTCGGTCGACAACTGGATCTTTTCCGAAAGCTGGCGCCGGTAGCCAAGCAGCAGCTCGGCTTCGCGATTGGCGTAGATGGCGCCGACAACGAAGTGGTCGGTATCCGTATAATAACCGTACTCCAGCACCGGTTGGGGGTCGCCGCCGCGGGTCGACCCATTGATAAGCCCGGCGGTCAACAAGTGCGGCCCTTGTTGGACCAGATTGAATTCCGTGCTGAAAAACCCCTCGTTGGGCTTCAGGCCCTGGAACCACGCCAGCTCAAACCGCGGGGTCAGGCCGAGTTCGAACTGGATTTCCTGGCTGTTGCCAATGGCGGAATTTTGAGCCTGGGCGCTGAGTCCAAGCACGCCGGCGGGCTGAATGTCCGGCGTCACGATCTGGTTGAGGCCCACGATCGTCGCGTGCGCCGCCGGCGCCAGATAGAAGGCCGCGAGAAAAAGCAAAAACGGCAGGATTCGCTGCCCTGATGGAATATTGTCCATGACGCGGTGGGGTCGGTTGATTTGAAAGCGAGGGAAGACCCTTATTTTGACTAGTCAAATTAATTTCTTTGCTTAATAGAAATTAGGCGGCGTGATCGGCGAGGGCGAATTTCGATGTTATCGAGAGCATGACCGGAAGAGGTTCCGGCCGATCTTAACGCACCTGGCCGGCTGGCGCTACTTAAGACTCGCTGAAGATTCCTTAAGCGGTGCACCGCGAATGAACCCTTTTTTAACCGCGAATGAACGCAAATGGACGCGAATAAAACCTCATTAGATCCAAACCTGCTTTTACAAATGGTCGCGAAGGAAACGAAGCGACTTTTGTCGGCTCGAACCAAGTTTCCGCCCTTCGCCCCGTTCGACCGGCTCCGGGCTTCGGAGGGCACGGCCAAGCAGGCTCTATTTTATCTGCGCCATGCATGGCCGTTGGAGGCGAAGCATGGGCTTTGATAACAGAAATATCGTTACCTTCTGTTCAATAATCCGTATTCGCGTGAATTTGTGTTCATTCGCGGTTTAAAAAAGATCGCCCATGGGCGGTTTCCCGCAGTTGGCTCATGGCCCCGGCTTGGCACCGGGCCCCGAAGCCGCCGGCGGGCTGGCGCTGGCCGAACGGGTGGAGGCGCGGATGAATTTCAGCGCGATCAGCGAAAGCAGGACCAAGAGGTAAATCCGCAGCGCCCAAAGAGCGATACGGACGGTGCGCGTTGTTTTGATGCGTGGCATGGTGCAGGAAAGTAGTTTGTAGTTGGTAATTAGTCGTTGGTGACTGCGGCAGTAGCGAGTAGCGGGTAGTGAGCAGCGAGCCTTCGCTTGGTCTTTATTCCGCCTTCTTCATTTTCAATTAGCCATTCATGTCCGCCCTTCGAGGTTAGGCGTTTTTCGGACTTGGACGTTGGGCGTTCGATATTGGATGTTCGGTGTTCAAGCGCGCCGCGCATCTACGTGGGCAGCTCGATTTTTGCATCCATCATGAGGTCTTTGTAGCGCACCACGCCGAGGAGATGATCGTGCGCATCGACGACCGGCAGCATGCGAAAACGATATTTGGCGAACGATTCGGCCAGATCCTCGCGCAGGGCGTCGCGATCGGCCGTGACGACCGGAGCAATCAACAGTTCGCCCAGACGGGTCTCGGGCTGGGCCGTCACCAGGTCACGGAGGTCAACCAAACCCAAGAGGGTCTTGTCCTGGCCGGATACAAGATAGATATAGGAGATATTTCGGCGGTCGCACGGGGTTGTGCGCAGGGCGGTTAGGACTTCGCCCACTTTGGTCTCCTTGGCAAAAGAGAGAAACCGGTCGCTCATCAGTGTGGAGGCGGGCACATCCTGATTGTTCATCACCGCGGCGACCCGCGCGGCCCGCGCCGGTGGCAGACATTTCATCATCTCGGTAGCTTTTTGATGGGAAAGATCCAAAAACAAATCGGCGATTTGCGGCACGGACATTTTCGTGAAGACCGCCCGGGCCCGTTCCTCCCGCAAAAAGGCGATGAGCTGCCGCTTCGCGCGGGGCTCGGCTTCCACCAGCACTTCGGCGGCCTTTTCCGGATCGAGCGCGGCGAACATGGCTTGCTGTTCGTCGCCCGACAACACCTCGAGCGCATCGGCCAGATCTTCGCCGGGCAATTCCAGCGCCTGCTCGCGGGCGCACGAAAGCGTCACAATGTCTTTGCTGTGATCTTCCACCGAGAGTGGCTGGACGTAGCGCCAGGAAATCAACTGGTCCTTGCCCGACACCAGGCGGGCCAAATGCCATTTGCGAAGAAAGCCGTTAAACGAAATATCCACATGAACGAGAATCATGCGGCCTTTCGAATAAAGCAGGTGGACATCGTTGACGACTTCGGTGCGGCGGCCGTCGGTGTCGAGGATCGTTTGGCCCATCAGGTGCTCATTGAGCAGAATCCAGCCTTTCTGGTCCACAAACGGCGGATACGGCGCGCCGGCTTCGGTGGGGGCGATGAAAATGGTTTCGTCTTCGACGCGGACCACCTTTTCCCAAGGGATCAATTCCGAGGGGTAGCCCTTGCCATGTTCGATGTAAATTCCGACCGCCTCGGGATAGGGTTCGGACAGCCGAAACACCAAGTCGGTCAGTCGTCCGTTCCTCCGATTGGTTTTATCCTGGCGGATCCGGCCGCCCAGCAGCTTGGAAAAATACAGGAGCTGGAACGATTCAAACCCCGTCGGCATGGAGGGAGGGTTGTTTTTGACGTTATTCATGGGGTTTCCAGCAAGGTTACGCGCCGAACCACTCCGGGAACAGGATGGAAATACCGTAGGCCGTGGACATGACGATGACGAAGATCGTGATGCTCCAGTTGGCGATGTTCTGCCAGCGGGTATTGACGTGCTCGCCCATGAGCGGTTTGTCGTTCAGAAGCAGGATGAGGAACATAAGCGCGGCCGGCATCAGCGTCACCGCCACCACCTGCACGAAAATGGTGATGATGTTCTGCACGTCGACGCTGGCCACCAGCGAGATCACCCCGGCCGACATCAACATCAGCACATAGGCCACATAAAACCATGGAGCTTGACGGACCCCGCGATTGAGCGAGTGAGCCCAGCCGAAGACTTCTCCGAGCGCCCAGCTCGTGGCCAGCGAAATGCACAGCGCGCCGAGCAATCCGGCATCGAAAAGGCCGATCGAGAAAAGCAATTTGGCCCATTGGCCTACATGGTTATTGGGCATGACCAGCGGCATGGCGGCGGCGGTTTTGGCGGCGGAATCCATGTCTTGCCAGGAGTGAAAGGACGAATCCACCTTCGACCAGGGCCCAAGAGTGGGCTGATGGGCAGCCATTGCGGCTGGATTGGGATTGTGCGGATTAAAATAAAAAACCCCGGCGGCCGCGATGATGATGAACGCCGCTACCACGCAGGTCAGAAACGAGCCGACGAAGGTGTCAATCTTGCCGTACTTCACGTCCTTGATATCCATGCCCTTGTCCACCACGGCGGACTGTTGGAAGAAAATCTGCCACGGGGTGATGGTCGTGCCGATGTTGGCCATGATCAGCGTCAACAGGGCTGCGCCCGACAGGCCGGCCAAGCCGAAGGCCGGATGATAAAAGCCGCGGCCGACGGCGGTCCAGCCCTCCTTCACGTTTCCGGTGTGCATAGCCCAGATCGCGGCGGGGATGTAGACGAGATTGAACAGGCAAAAGAAAAGGGTGATCTTTTCGAACGTCCAATAACGGCCGGTGACGACAATGGCGGTGAGCAAAAAGGTCACGACAAAGAACGTGATCCACGGCGGGATGTTGAAGAGGCTCATCGCCTGGGTCATGCCGATATATTCGGTGACCAGCGTCAGCCAGTTGATCACGGCAAGGTCGAAGATGGAGAACCAGCCCCAGAATTTTCCGAATCCGTCGAAAATCGCCTCGGCGTGGCCGCGCTTGGTGACCGCGCCCAGCCGCACGGTCATTTCCTGCACGTAATACGCCATTGGCAGCAGGATGGCCATGGCCCAGAGCAGATTGAAGCCGGTCCGGGCGCCGGTCTGCGTGTAGGTCGAGATGCCGCCGGCGTCGTTGTCGGCGATCATCGTGATGATGCCCGGGCCCAGGGCCGCCAGAAATAGCACCGTTCGACGGTTTAAACGGCGGACTTGGTGAATCGATTTGCTGATCCAATAGAGCATGGTGGCTGATTTAGAGTGGGCTGCGCCAACCGAACGTGGGGGCCGAGTTTAGGAGTTTATCAAACCACCGGGCGGGGAGTTACTTAAGTGTTTCTGAAGAAACCTTAAGAATTCGGGCCGAACGGCCCGAGGTAACAGGTATCAGGTATCAGGTATCAGGTAACAGGTATCAGGTAACAAGAATCCAACTGTGAACAGCGAACCCTCGGGTCAATTTGTGACGCAGGCATGTCTTTTTGTCATTCTGAGCGCAGCGAAGAATCCACTTGGGCTCCGTTTTACCAATATTCGCCGACTTAAATCGCTCGTTTGGTTCATCGCTGCGTTTTGAATGCTAAAATAGGCGCCGAAACATGCCGCCGGCACATAAAAGCTACTGGGTTTACATCCTCACTAACAAACCACATGGGACGCTCTACATCGGTGTGACCAACTCGCTTGATCGCCGTATTTGGCAGCATAAGACCAAAGCTTTGGAAGGATTCACGAAGCGATACGGTTTGGATAGGCTCGTTTACTTTGAAGAATTTCGAGATGTAACCAATGCGATTTATCGCGAAAAAGAGCTCAAAGGCTGGTTACGTCACAAAAAGATCGATTTAATCCAGAAGGGAAACCCGTTTTGGCGAGATCTTAGCGAAGGGTGGTTCGAAGTCTAAGTGGATTCTTCGCTGCGCTCAGAATGACAAGACTCCCGTTCCGCGATTTTAATAGCATGCCCTGGGTTTTCTACACGCGTCAGTCCGTCACCCGCCGCAGACGCAGTCGAAACGTGCTGCCCCGTCCTGGTTCGTTTTTCAACTCGACTGCGCCGCCCATTCGTTCCACCGCCCATTTGACGATCGCCAGGCCCAATCCGACGCCGCCTTCGGCGCGCGATCGGGCTTTGTCCACGCGGTAGAAACGTTCAAAAATCCTTTCACGATGCTCGGGCGCGATGCCCGGCCCCTCGTCGGTGACTTCGATCCAGACCGCGGTGTCCTCGGACGCCCCGCGGACGAGGATCGGCTTGCCCGGGGGGCTGTAGTGAATCGCGTTTTGGACGAGATTCATCAAGGCCAGCCGCAGC
>JBEKQH010000082.1:0-9873 GCA_049519915.1 Opitutaceae bacterium | reverse complement strand
GCGCCGCTGCCGGAGTCCTCGCCCGATTCGATCGCGGCGATCTTCCGTTCGCGGTCGCCTTCGAGCTCGTCGAACTTGCCCTGATAGCTGCCGATGATCTCCATGATCTTGATCCGCACAGGCGAAGGATCGATCTGCACGTGCTTGGAGACGGCGGCGAGCTTGCGCAGGAGCGTCTTGGTGATTTTGCGGTTGGCGGGGATGATAATTTCGCTGGTTTCGCCGTTGGTGACGTCGAGCGGAATCTTCTCGCCGAGCAGAATATTGGAGAGCGCCTCGGTCAGGCCTTCCCGCAGCTTGTCCATCTGCGTCTTGTACTCTTCTTGGATCTGCTTGACCTGGCGGCGACGGTCGGACGGCGACAGTTTTTCCTCCTGATTGTCGATGCGGGAGGAAACCTTCACGTCCATAATGATGCCGGCGGCGCCGGAGGGGACGACCAGGGACGTGTCCTTCACATCGGCGGCCTTTTCGCCGAAGATGGCGCGGAGGAGCTTTTCCTCAGGCGCGAGTTCGGTTTCGGACTTTGGCGTGATTTTTCCGACAAGGATATCGCCCGGCTTGACCTCGGCGCCGATGCGGATGACGCCGTTGTGGTCGAGGTTCTTGAGCGCTTCTTCACCGACGTTCGGAATGTCCCGGGTAATTTCCTCGGGCCCGAGCTTGGTGTCGCGGGCGGTGACTTCGAACTCCTGGATGTGGATGGAAGTAAAGATGTCCTCGCGGAGCACCTTTTCGGAGATGAGGATCGCGTCCTCGAAGTTGTAGCCGTTCCACGGCATGAAGGCCACGAGCACGTTGCGGCCGAGGGCCATTTCGCCCCGGTCGGTCGAAGGGCCGTCGGCGATGATTTCGCCGGCCTTGATCTTCTGGCCTTTTTCGACGATGGGCCGCTGGTTGAAGCAGGTGCCCGCGTTCGAGCGCATGAATTTGCGCAGCTCGTAGACGTAGACGTGATTTTTCGGATCGCCCTTGGGGCTACGGTCGAAATTGCGGGGAAGTTCGCCGTCTTTGGTGACGATGATGCGTTTGGCGTCGACCGAAGCGACGATGCCGGCCTCATCGGCCACCACGACGATCTTCGAGTCGCGGGCGACGCGCTCCTCGATGCCGGTGCCGACAAACGGCGCCTCGGCCTGGAGTAGCGGAACGCCCTGGCGTTGCATGTTGGCTCCCATCAGCGCGCGATTCGCATCGTCGTGCTCCAGGAAGGGAATCATGCCGGCGGCGATGGAAATGACCTGCTTCGGCGACACGTCCATGTAATGGACTTCGTCCGCGGGCACTTCGAGGAACTCGCCGTCCTTGCGGACGGTGACCTTGCCGACGAAAAAGTTCTTGGCGTCGATCTCGGCGTTGGCCTGCGCAATGACCTTGGCCTCTTCCTGATCCGCGGTGAGATAGTCGATCTTGTCGGAAACCCGGCCTTCCTTGACCACGCGGTAAGGCGTCTCGATGAAGCCGAATTCGTTGACCCGGGCGTAAGTCGAGAGCGAGTTGATGAGCCCGATGTTCGGGCCTTCCGGCGTCTCGATCGGACAAATGCGGCCGTAATGCGACGGATGCACG
The DNA here is from genome assembly GCA_049519915.1 of Opitutaceae bacterium. Taxonomy (GTDB): domain Bacteria; phylum Verrucomicrobiota; class Verrucomicrobiia; order Opitutales; family Opitutaceae; genus DASRHD01. The sequence goes on along the minus strand of JBEKQH010000082.1, from coordinate 8,304 downwards.
TCGCGGACCTCGAAGCCGGCGCGTTCGCGGTTGAGACCTCCCGGCCCGAGGGCGGAGAGGCGGCGCTTGTGCGTGACCTCGGCCAGCGGGTTGATCTGGTCCATGAACTGCGACAGCTGGCTGCGCGCGAAGAAATCGCGGATGACCGTCGTCAACGCCTTTGGGTTGATCAGCTTCTGCGGTGTGATCGAATCGACGCTCTGGTCGTACATGGTCATGCGCTCGCGCACCAGGCGCTCAGTGCGGGCCAGGCCCACGCGGCACTGGTTGGCGAGAAGTTCGCCCACGGTGCGTACGCGGCGGCTGCCGAGGTGATCGATGTCGTCCACCACGCCGACGCCCTTTTTCAGACGGACAAGGTATTTGGTGGCCGCGACGATGTCGCCGCTCTCAAGAATGCGTTGTTCGAGGTCGACCTTGAGGCCGAGCTTCTGGTTGACCTTGTAGCGGCCGACGCGACCGAGGTCGTAGCGTTTCGGGTCGAAAAAGAGGCGCTTGAGCAAGGCCTTGGCGTTGGCCGTGGTGGGCGGTTCGCCCGGGCGGAGGCGCTTGTAGATTTCCTTGAGCGCTTCCTCTTCGTTGCGGGTCGGATCCTTCTTGAGCGCGCGGATAAGGGCGCCCTCGTCCACCGCGGTGTCGATCACGCGGATAGCGGGAATCTCGTGTTTTTCGAACGTGCGGACGATCTGTTTGGTCAACGGCTCGAACGCACGGGCCAGCACGACGCCTTTTTGCGCGTCGATAACGTCCTCGACCAGCACCAGCGTGCTGACGTTCTCCATTTCGAGAGCCTTCGTGACCTTGAGATCCTTGATCTCGTAAAACAGGTTGAGGATGTCCACGTCGGCGCTATAGCCGATGGCACGGAGGAGCGTCGTGATGAGGAACTTCCGGCGGCGGCGGCGGCGATCGAGATAGACGTAGAGCAGGTCGTTGTTGTCGAACTGCACCTCGAGCCAGGTGCCGCGGTCCGGGATAATGCGGAAAGAATGGAGCAGCTTGCCGTTGGGATGCGGGGCCACCTCGAAGGCGATGCCGGGCGACCGGTGGAGCTGCGAGACGACGACGCGCTCGGCGCCATTGATGATAAAGGAGCCGCGCTCGGTCACCATGGGGATTTCGCCCATGTAAATGTCCTCGTCCTTGATAAAGTCCTCTTCGCGCAGGCGGAGCTTCACGTAGAGCGGAACCGAATACGTAATACCCTCACGGATACATTCGAGTTCGGTGCTCTTCGAGTCGCCGATGGTGTAGGAGACGTATTCGAGGACCAGACGGCCGTCATAGCTCTCGATCGGGAAAACCTCGCGAAACACCGCCTCGAGGCCCTGGTTCTTGCGCTGTTTTTCAGGCACGCCCTTCTGCAGGTACTCGAGATAAGAGGTGATCTGGATCTCGATCAGGTTGGGCGGTGCGATGACTTCTTTGAGCTTACCGAAGTTGATGCGTTCGGCGTGAATGAGGTCGGCCATGGATTATCCCGGTTGAGTGAAATGAAAAAAGCGAAGCGCGTCCCAGCCGTCAGCTGGCGCGGAAACGGTCAATATAACGCAATTTTGAAAAATGGCAAAGGACAGGCTGTGCCAGTGCACGGCCTGTCCCGAAAATTTCGGTTAAATGGGGAAAGGCGGGCGCCAAGCGGATCACTTGAGCTGCACTTTCGCGCCAGCGGCCTCGAGCTTCTTCTTGATCTCTTCGGCCTCGGCTTTGCTGACATTCTCTTTCAACGGCTTGGGCGCACCGTCGACCAGATCCTTGGCTTCTTTGAGGCCGAGGCTGGTGATGGCGCGGACTTCCTTGATGACGCCGATCTTGTTCGCGCCAGCCTCGAGGAGGACGACGGTGAACTCGGTTTGTTCGGCGGCGGCGGCGGCCGGGGCGGCGGCGCCCGGGGCGGCGGCGGCGACGGCCGCGGCGGCGGACACGCCCCACTTGCCTTCGAGGTCTTTGACGAGGGCGGCGAGTTCGATGACCGGCTGGCTGGAAAGCCACTCGATGACTTGGTCTTTGGTGATGTTGCTCATATTTATCTCCTGAACGGACTAGCGGCGGCGGAAAGAGCCGGGCGTTTAAGGGACGTATCCCCTAGTCTGTTCTATTTATTTTTGCGCTTCCGAGGCGCGGCGAAAAATCGCGCACGCCCGAAAAATTGGGTGAAAGGTTAAAAGGATCAGGCGGCCGCGGGTTGGTCTTTCTTGACTTTGGCGTCGAGCAGGCGAACGAAAGCGGCGGCGTTCTGGGTGAGCAGGCCGAGCAATTGCGAGCGAAGGGCCTCGAACGAGGGCAAATCGGCGATTTTGGCGAGGTCGGCGGCGCTGATGAGTTTTTTCTCCAGCACGCCGATCTTGATTTCCAGCTTTTGCTTGTCCTGGAAAAATTTCTTGAGAATTTTGGCGACGCCGGCGGAGTTTTTCCCGCCGACGATGACGGCCGTCGGGCCGGTCAGCGCGCTTTCGAATTCGGGCAGGCCGAGGGCCTTGGCCGCGACGCGCAGCGAGCTGTTCTTGACGACATGGAACTCGGCCTTCTCGGCATCGAGCTTCTTGCGCAGGTCGGCGACGTCCGCGACGGTGACTTTCGAGAAGTTGGTCAGGATGACATAGTCGGACTTCTTGAGATGGGTCTCGACCTCGGCGATTAGATATTGTTTTTCGGCTCTCATGGTCGGTGGCGTTTTAGTATTTGCTGAATTCGGCCGGGGTGATGTGGACGGCCGGGCTCATCGTCGAAGAGAGCGCAACGGTCTTGATATAATTGCCTTTGAAGGAGGCAGGCTTGGCCTTGCCAATGGCCTCGAGGACCACAGAGGCGTTCTCAAGCAATTGGGCAGGCGTAAAGGAACGTTTGCCAATGCCGACGCCAATGTTGGCGGATTTGTCCATCTTGAATTCCACGCGACCGGCCTTGACGGCCTTGATGCCGGCGGCGATGTCGTCGGTCACGGTGCCGGACTTCGGATTGGGCATGAGGCCCTTGGGACCGAGGACGCGCGCGATGGTGCGGACTTCCTTCATCGCTTCGGTGGTGGCGATGGCGACGTCAAAATCGAGCCAGCCTTCGTTGATCTTGGCCATGATGTCCTTGAGACCGGCATGGTCGGCGCCGGCGGCGATGGCTTTCTGCGGATCGTCGGTGAAGACGAGGACGCGGACTTTCTTGCCGGTGCCGTTGGGCAGCGGCGTGGTGCCGCGCACCATCTGGTCGCCTTGCGACGCATCCACGCCGAGGCGGAGGGAAAGCTCGACCGTTTCGTCGAACTTCGCCGGGGGAAACTTGGCGAGGATTTCCACCGCGTCTTTCAACGGGTAACCCTTGGTCAGATCAGCGGCCTGTTGGGCGCTGCGATAACGTTTGCTCTTTTTTTCCATGAATACTCCTTGCGGTGCGAACGTCCCGGGCGGGACTCCCGCGGTGAGTTGTTTTGTTGCTGGGTGAAAAAATCAGTCGATGACGTCGATGCCCATATTGCGGGCGGTTCCGGCGATCACCTTGATGCCGGCGGCATCGGTCTTGGCGTTGAGGTCGGCCTTCTTGATGTTGTAAATCTCAAGCAGCTGCTTGCGGGTGACCTTGCCCACCTTGTCCTGGTTGGGCTTGGCCGAGCCGCTGGCAATATTGGCCGCCTTTTTGAGGAGGACCGAAGCCGGGGGCGACTTTAGAATGAACGTGAAGCTCTTGTCGGAATAAACCGTGATCACCACCGGCAGGATCATGCCCGGCTGGTCTTTGGTCTTGGCGTTGAACTCCTTGCAGAACGCCATAATATTGACGCCTTGGGCGCCAAGGGCGGGGCCGACGGGCGGCGCGGGATTGGCGGCGCCGGCAGGAAGCTGGAGGCGGATGTAGCCTTGGATTTTCTTAGCCATGTGGATTCGGGAAGGAAATTAGTGGTTGGTATTTTGGCACTTGATACCTGATACCTTATACTTCGTTTATTCGGTGAGGCGCTGCACCTGCCAGTATTCGAGCTCGACCGGGGTGAACCGGCCAAAAATGGAAACGGAGATTTTGAGTTTGCCGCGCTCGGGATCGATTTCGTCGATCCGGCCGTTGAGATTGGCGAACGGCCCGTCGGTAATCTTCACTTCCTCGCCCACTTCGTATTGGACCTTGGGCACTTCTTTGCCGCTGGCGGCCTCGATGCGGGCGCGGACTTCGTCGATTTCGGACTGGCGAAGCGCCGCCGGATGATCGCCGCCGACAAAACCGATGACGCCCGCGACTTCCTTGACGAAGTACCATGGCTTGTTGATGACCTTGCCGTCCTCGTAGAGGCGCATCTGGATAAAAACGTAGCCGGGATAGAGCTTGCGGACCTTGGTGGTCTTCTTGCCGGCTTTGACCTCAGAGACGATCTCCGTCGGCAGCAACACCTCGAAAATATGGTCGTCGAGCTCCTCGGCCTTCTTGAACTTCTCGATGTAGTTCTTCACCTTGTTCTCCTGGCCGGAGAGCGTATGCAGGGCGAACCACTGGGCGCCCGGGGGGGCTGAAATATCGGCGGTCATGGGGCGAAGGTTCAACGCACGAGCTTGGTGAACAGGTCGACGACTTGGTAGAGGGCAAAGTCGCAGATGCTGGTGAAAAGCCCGAGGACGGCCGTGGCCACAATGACGACGACAGTCGAATCGCGCAGCTCCAGGCGGGTGGGCCAAGAAGCTTTCTTGAGCTCACCGTAGATTTCGACGAAGAAGATGCGGACTTTGCTAAACGGGTTATTCATGGACTTTGCTGGCAGGGGCGGAGGGACTCGAACCCCCAACCGACGGTTTTGGAGACCGCTACTCTACCAATTGAGCTACACCCCTATGTGAGTTATTAGACGACGCAGCCGAGGTCGCAAAAAAACGGCCTCGGCATGTCGCCGGAATAGTTTTAAGATTGGTTACGTTTACTCGATGATTTCGGTGATACGGCCGGCTCCGATGGTGCGGCCGCCTTCGCGGATGGCGAAGCGCTGGGTTTTCTCCATGGCGATGGGAGAAATCAGGTCGATTTCGACACTGATGTTGTCGCCCGGCATGATCATTTCGACGCCCTTCGGCAAGCTGATGATGCCGGTCACATCGGTGGTGCGGAAGTAGAACTGAGGGCGATAGCCGTTGAAGAACGGTGTATGGCGGCCACCTTCTTCCTTCGACAGGACGTAAATCTCGGCCTTGGCTTTCTTGTGCGGCGTAATGGTCTTCGGGATGGCGAGAACCTGGCCGCGCTCAATGCCTTCCTTTTCGATACCGCGCAGGAGGATGCCGACGTTGTCGCCCGCCTGGCCGCTATCGAGCAGCTTGCGGAACATTTCGATGCCGGTCACGACGGAGGTCGTCGTGTCGCGGAGGCCGATAATTTCAACGGTGTCGTTGACCTTGATCGTGCCGCGCTCGATGCGCCCGGTGGCGACGGTGCCGCGGCCGGTGATCGAAAACACATCTTCGACCGACATCAGAAAAGGCTTGTCGTTCTCGCGAACGGGCTCGGGGATGTCCTTGTCGATGGCGTCCATCAGGTCGCTGATGGCTTTTTCACCTTCGGGCTTGCCTTCGAGGGCAGCCGTGGCGGAACCGCGGATAATGGTGGTGGTATCGCCGGGGAATTGGTACTTGGTNNNNTTGGTCAGAAGTTCGCGAATCTCCATCTCGACCAGATCAAGGAGTTCCTTGTCGTCGATGAGGTCGACCTTGTTGAGGAAAACAACGATCTTCGGCACGCCGACCTGGCGGGCGAGAAGGATATGCTCGCGGGTTTGCGGCATCGGGCCGTCGGCGGCGGAAACAACGAGAATGGCGCCGTCCATCTGCGCGGCACCCGTGATCATGTTCTTCACGAAATCGGCGTGTCCGGGACAATCAACGTGCGCGTAGTGGCGCTTGGTCGACTCATATTCCACGTGGGCAACAGAGATCGTCACGATCTTCGAGGCATCGCGAACGGTGCCGCCTTTGGCGATATCCGCGTAGGATTTGACCTCGGCGAGGCCCTTACGCGCCTGAACCGCGAGAATTGCGGTCGTGAGCGTGGTTTTTCCGTGGTCGACGTGGCCGATGGTGCCGACGTTGACGTGCGGTTTCTTGCGTTCGAATGTACCTTTAGCCATGTGGGTTTGAGACGGTTGAGTGAGTTGATTGGGTTGATTAAGTTGATTTCTAATTGTTTAACGTCGAAGAAATCATCGACGCCGACCTGGAGCCCAGAACCGGATTCGAACCGGCGACCTCGTCCTTACCAAGGACGTGCTCTGCCAACTGAGCTATCTGGGCAGACCTAGGCTGGCCATAACACTGAAAAAAGAGTCAAGAACGTGGACACCGCTGTACCCCCCGTCAACTGAAATTTTGCACAATTTGCACAAAAATCTCACGGGCCGATTTTCACGCAGAACAGCCCCGGTTGCAATCGTGCTCCCAGCCGGATCTTATCCGCCAAAAAGTCCCGGAAGTAGGCGTCCACCGAGTCGTTGCCCGAACTGCGCGTCAGCTCCGGCGGCCCGACGAGTCCCATCGAATTGACGGTCACCAGGAATTCCAACGGCGCCCAGCCGGCCGCCGGCGGAGCCGCCTCCGTTAGCGATTGGGCCAAGACCGTTTGGCCCGTCGCGGCCGCCGACACTTCGGCAAAACCGCCCTGCGCCGACAACGGTTCCACCGCGAGATCGACCCGGCCGAACCCCAACACGGGTCGCGGAGAAACACCGACCGTCAGCGCTTCGATCGGCCTCGCAGGCACGGCCACAATCGCGGGAAACTTCAACGCCAAAGCGTTCTCATCGAACAGCAGTCTCGGCACAAAGGCCGCGAAGGCCACCTCGGGCTCGCGCGCCGCGCCGTCCGGCAGGCGGCGCGGTTGGGCATTCAAACCGGTCGGTAAGAATAGCGGGGTCGGGTCGAGCAGCTCCGCTTGCTCCCGCGTCACCGCGTCGGCCGTCCCGTTGTCGAGGCGGGTCAAGCCGACCGCCGGGGCGGGCCGGGGCGGCGCGGCGGCTGGAGGCAGTGCGGGCGCACGCGAAAACAGCCACAGGACCAGAGCCGCGGCCGCGAGCGCGCCCAACCCGGCGGCCAGCCAAATGAGCCGCTCCCCCCGGCCCGGCGGCACGCCCGTGGAAGCTTTTGCCAGGCTGGCCATAGTTCAATTCGACGCCGGCGATTCCTCAAACGCGACCTGCACGTAACTAAAACCCGCCGCCGTCGCCATCGACCGGATGTCGGCAATGTCCTGCATGGGCACCCGTTTGTCGGCCCGGATGAGCAGCGCCGGCACTGGGTGGTCCTTCGCCTTCGCCTGCAGCCAGCTGCCCAGGCGCGCAAAGGTGACCATGCCCTCGTCGACGAGCGCCACGCCCGGCCGCGGCACGCTGATGACGACATTGGTCGTCACCGCCTCCGCGCGGGCGCCCGCCATGGTGGGCACGGCAAATCCGCCCTCCAGTCCCACCCCCAGCCCAGGCGCCAGCACAAAACGCGACCCAAACAGGAGGAAAAACAGCACGATCAGGCCGCCGTTGATAAAATAAAACGCATCAAAGTTTCGCGCCGGCCGCCGTGGGCGCGAGGCGAGATCGAGAGGTCGCGTAATCATCGTTTCGCCTCCACCGCCTCCGCCCCCGTCCTTCTGTATTCAGTAAGTAAATACCCCATGATCTCATTTCCCGCCCATTCCACGTCGCGCAGAATCGCCCGCACCCGCCCGCTGAGAAAATGGTGCGCCAGATGCGCCGGAATGCCGATCATCAGGCTTGCCGCCGTGCTCAGGAGCGCGGGCCAGAGGCCCGCCGCCAGCGCGCTGGCCGATTCGTAATCGTGCTGGAAGGCCCTGAAGGTCAGGATCATGCCCAGGAGCGTGCCGAGCAGGCCGACCAGCGGCGCGACTTGCGCGATGGCGGCGATCGTGCCCAGGCGCCGTTCGAGCGAGGGGATTTCCACCAAGGCCGCTTCCTGCACCGCAAAGCGCATCTTCGTCTCGTCATCGTTGGCATGGAGCAAGGCCGCTTTCACCACGGCCGCCACCGGTCCGGGGGTCTCTTCGCAGACGGTCAGCGCTTCGATAAGACGGCGCTTGGCCAGAATGTTTTTGATCCCGCCGATAAACGAGGCCGAGCGGATCTGCCCGCGGTGCAGGTAGAGCGTGCGCTCGATGAACAACACCAGGCCGACGAGGCCGAGCAGCAGGAGGACCCACATCATCGGCCCGCCGCGGGCAAAAAGGCTGAGATCAAATGCGGACATAAATTGGGAGGTTATAAAATTTAAAATAGCTCTTGGCCGTGGCGGCGGAGCCGCCAGGTAGGGCGCTCTCTCCGAGAGCGCCGCGGCG
>JBEKQH010000081.1:0-7181 GCA_049519915.1 Opitutaceae bacterium | reverse complement strand
CTGCGCGACTTCCAAATTATCGGCCAGTCGCAGGGCTTCGGGAATGCTGGCGGCGCCGGAACGGTCGATCTCGTCGCCGTTGACGACCTGGATGGCCGACGGCGCGTCCAGCCATTTCTCCGGCTCGCGCGACACCGAGGTCACCTGGATATCCATCAGCTCCTCGACGCTCAATTTCTTCAACTCGGCCGCGGCCGGAAGATCCGTCGACGTCTGCGCGCCCACGCCACCGGCGAAAAAAATCCACCCAAAAACGACGCCGGCCGAACACCGCAACCGCTTGCAAAGCGATCGCTGGCCCCCGTCGCCTTCCCGCTTCCGTTTCGCGATGAAATATTGAGCCGGCGGTCGTCTCATGAGATTTTTTCAAGTAAAAGTTTTTCTTAAGGCCACTATCAGTTGGGCCTTTTCACCCAAAGCCAAGGCTCGTTATATACATTCGTTTACTACAAGCGGACAACCGGTAGGGGTAGATACCTATAAATTATCTCGATCGGGTCCGACGGATTTATAGAAAACGTACGAGACGTTCGGAGCCCATGGCAAAGCATTATCTATGGGTAAAATCCCTTAGGATCGCGAGGTAAACGGATCCCTTGCAATTTAATCCGACGAAAAGCCGGTTCCGACCCCGGCGCTCCGGCATTCGTTGTCACGCCGGGCGAAATATTAAAATTCTTTTATAGAATTGATTGATTTGAATCCGGTGATTCGCTAAAAGAAGCAATCGTAATAATTTTGATTAGGACAATTACGGCTTATCAGCGCTTCTGGTGAAATTTCGAAGGTTGGTTCGAGCGTTGTCCAGGCCTGGCATGCTGTGCTGTCCGCAGAGCCATATAAAATTCCTCCCGCCGTGGCCACACCCGCTCCAGTCGAATCTTTGCGTTTTCTTCACCTGGAAGACAACATCCCCGACGCGGAGCTGATCAGGGAGACCCTTTTGCAGGAATGGCCGGACTGCCGCATCGACCGGGTCGAAAATCGCGACGCATTTTTGGCCGGCCTCCGCCAGGAGCATTTCGATTTAATTCTCTCCGACTTCACGATTCCCGGCTTCAGCGGCCTCTCGGCCCTGGCGCTCTCGAACCAATATTGTCCGGAGACGCCGTTTATTTTTCTTTCCGGCACGATCGGCGAAGATACGGCCGTGGAGGCGCTCAAGAACGGCGCCACCGACTACGTGATCAAAGATCGGATGAACCGCCTTGTGCCGGTGATCCATCGGGCACTCCGGTCGGTGAGCGAGGCCAAAACCCGCCAGCAAGCCGAGCGCCAGTTGCGCGAGCAGGCCGAACTGCTCGACAAGGCCCGCGACGCCATTTGCGTCACCGATCTGGAGGGCCGCATCACCTACCTGAACCGCAGCGCCGAGCACCTCTTCGGCTGGACCTGGACCGAGTCCCAGGGGCAGTTGCTGTCGCAACTTTTGCTTGGTCTCGGTTGCAAGCCGCAGGCCGACGCGGCCCGCCAAGCCCTGCAATCGGCCGACTCCTGGACGGGCGAGTTGCGCCTGCCGGCCAAAGACGGCGGACAGCTCGTGGTCGAAAGCCGCTGGACGCTGGTGCGCGAAGCCAAGGGCGGGATCCAGTCGATTCTGATCATCAATACCGACATCACCGAGCAGGATAAGCTCGAAAAGCAAATCCTCCGGGCCCAGCGGCTGGAAAGCATCGGAACCCTGGCCGGCGGCATTGCCCACGATCTCAACAACACTCTCACGCCCATTCTCATCGCCGTGGACATGCTGCGCCAGGAAATCGCCGACCCGCGACTGATCCGCCTGCTCAACGTCATGGACACCAGCGCGCATCACGGCGCCAACCTGATCCGTCAGGTGCTCACCTTCGCCCGGGGAGCCGACGGCGAACGTCTGCCCGTGCAACCCCGCCTCATTATTCGGGATGTCGTTGAATTGATCAGCGAAACCCTGCCTCGTTCCATCGCCATCCATGCGGATGACGTCGCCGATCTCCCGCTCGTCAAGGGCAACGCCACCCAGCTCAGCCAAGTGGTTATGAATCTCTGCGTGAACGCGCGCGACGCCATGCCCGAGGGAGGCAAGCTGATCGTCTCCGCCAAAGTTGTCTCGTTCGACGAACCGACCGCCCGGGCCAACCCGGGGGCCCAGGCCGGCCGGTACGTGCTGATCGCCATCGCGGACACCGGTTGCGGAATTCCTCCGGAGAACATGGATCGGATCTTCGATCCTTTTTTCACCACCAAGAAATTGGGCAAAGGCACCGGCCTCGGACTGGCCACCGTGATGGGCATCGTCAAAGTCCATGGCGGCTTTCTCCAGGTGAAAAGTACCGTCGGCCATGGAACGGAATTCCGGATCTATCTGCCGGCCATCTTTGAAGACGCCAAAGGAACCCCTCACCGGCCGCCCGCCCAAACGGTCATGCGCGGCCAGGGCGAAACGGTGCTGGTGATCGATGATGAAGTCAGCGTTTGCGAAATTATCGGCACCACCCTCGAAGCCTACGGTTATCGGGCGCTGCGCGCCGCCGATGGACAGGCCGGAATCGATCTCTATCGCGAGCACACGGGTGAGATTGACGCGGTGTTGACCGACATGATGATGCCCGGCCTGCAGGGCCCCGAAGTCATCTCCGCCTTGCATGCGATCACGCCGGCCCTGCCGATTCTGGCCATGAGCGGCCTGCTCGAAGCGGAAAAACTCGGCTTTACCGCCGAACCCGGCCGGCTGCAATTGTTGCAAAAGCCGATGAGCAGCGAAGATCTCCTCCGCTCGCTGCACGATCTGCTCCACGCACCGGCCGCGAACGCGCCGGCGTGAGGCCGGTCTCTCGCCGTTTTGGCGGTCAAATCCGCCCGTTGGCGGGACGTCGGGACTGTTTCTTACGCTCGATTCGTTCGGTTCCTACGCGGATGGCACGCGACCGGCTGGAAAAGGCGGCCGCCGGCCGCTTTCGCCGGAAAACTCCCGAATAGGTTTCACCCATTAAAACGAGCCTTATTTTCAATTATGAATCCACCGCCGAAGCCTTTGACCGATTCAACCTCCCCTTCCATCCGCGCGAAACTTAAACAAGCCGTCAACTTGCGCCTCACCGTGCTTGGTTTTTCGCCTTTGGGCGACCCGGCGAGCGTGGACTGGGCGAAGCTGGCCGCGCCTTTGCTCACGCGGCAGCGGGAAGAAACCCGCCAGCATCCCGTGCACTTTTGTCCGGTCGACACGCGGATTCAGGCCTATTTGGACCGGACTTTGGCCGGCATCGCGCCGGTTCCCCAGCTGCCTGCGCGGACCTTTGTGCTCGACGAGCCGGACCTGGCCCGCGAGCTTTCGCTCCCGCTCAATGGCGACGATTTCGCCTCGCCTTTGCTCAAGAGCTACCGCTTGCGCAACGGCGTCCTGCACAACCCGGCCAACGACCGGCGCACAACCCAGGGCGTGTTTCACATCGCGGAAGGCGGGCTGCCGGTCCCGGACGATAAAGTGGCCGTGCCCGCGACCGTCTTCGCCCGTCTGCTGGAGCGGGCGCTCCGGCCGCCGCCGGAACTGTTGACGCTGCCTTTCACGGCGGGGAGCACGGATGAGGCGGCTTGTTTTGTCTCGCTGCTGCTGCGTCCGCTCGTCGTCCCGGCCGTGCCGGGTTTCATCGGCGAGAAACGGATGGAGATCCGCTTCTTCGCCCCCGGCTCGTTGGTTTCCAATCTCGATTTTGTCGAAAGCATCTTTGGCAACGCCGGCGACCCGCGGCTGCCGGAAAATGACGCCGCCCTCGACCCCGCCGGGTGGACCGGTCACACCGGCTGCGTCATCCTCGCTCCTCATCTGACCGCGGTGACCAAGAGCGAGCTGGGGCTGCCGGCCTACGAGCGCGCGACGGATCGGCAGCGACGCGACGGCCTGTGCTGGCGGAATCCGGACGAGCTCTACAACGGAGGCTCCGCGTTCAAGGTCTGCTCGCGCGACGCCGGTGGTACGATCGTCACGGTCATCGCCGACAATTACTACGGCTACTGCAAGAAGGAGGTGAAAACCCAGATCAGTTACTCGGCCAATCTATTCGGACTGGCGGAGGAGGAACACGCCGGCGGCGCCTTGGTGTATCCGGCCTACGACCTGGGGGAGGAGTTTTCGGGAAACCTCCACGTCCAACAGCGGGGCCATGCCTTCGCCGAAGTGGCGGCCCGTTATCCATCGTTGATGGAAGTGAAACCCGAAGGCTACGCCATCGACCGGGAATACCCCGACATTCTCTATGTGCCGGAAGACGTCGCGTTTGACTTGAATAAGCGTGAGGTGAGCTGGACGCAGGCGGGCCTCACCCGGACCCTGCCGTTCCGCGCCGGCCATACCTATGTCCGTCCGTCGGGCTACAAGGTTCATCTCGAGCAGCCGCCGGCCCACTCCGCCTGGCACATCGTGGGGACGGTCGCCGAGGGCACGCTCTGCCACAAGCCGTGCACTGTCTCCGGCGGCGGTAAATCCGAGATCTCCAAGGCCATCTCGGATGCGATTCTGCCCGGCCCGATTTTTGTGGCGGATTTCGACCGGGATATGGACCGCGTGGCGGAACTGGTCGAGCGCGACTACTCGGACCGGTTTCGCCTCCCCGCCCGGCGCGGCTCCGATCCGCGCCCAATCCTCAGTCCGGAGCGTTCGCTCGGCTCGGTCATCAAGCTGCTGACACCGGCCGAGCGGGATTACACCGACGACTACAACGCATGGCTGCGCTCGATCCCGCAATACCTGAAGGAGATCGTTTTTGTGGTGAAACGGCATTTCCGTTCGGAATGGGGCGGCCGCTGGCGCGAGCATTTCTCGGTCGATATCCTCAACGGGAATCCCGGCAACGAATTGAAATGCGACAACCGCAAACTTTCGGCCAGCTACCTTCGCGTGGGCTTCGATGCCGAGGGGGCGTGGCGGGTGTTCGGCCTGCGCGAGGATTTCCATCCGGCCGCCAAGGTCCAGATGGAGGACGATATCACCGCGTCGGTGGTCGTGCCGGCCGGCGTCGTCATCCCCAATAGCGACAGCGCAGCGTCCGTCTCATTCAAATTCGTCGAAAACTGCGAGCAGCGTCTATTCCAGCGGCCGGACGATGCCATCCACCGCGGCTACGACCAACAGACCGAGCGGGAACTGGCCCAAGCCGGAAACTTCATCTCGAACTTCGAGCCGTTGACCCAGACCGATGCCCGCGCCCTGGTCGACGAGGCGATCGGTTTTTCCAAATTCACCCCGCCGATGCAGGCCTTGGTCCGCGCGGCGGCCGCCGGCGGCGACGGGCCGGCCTATTTTGTGTCATCGGCCCATTTTCGGCTGGTGGACGGCAAGCCAACGAAGAACCCCCGCTACCTGCAGCGGCGACCCGATCTGGTCGATGCCCGTGGCGCGCACCTAGCTCGGATGGCCACCCGCCTTTTTCGGCGGCTGCCGGCCGAAGCCCCTTTGTACACTCCGGTCGACGCCCTGGTGCCTGGCCGCCGCAACAACCCGCCGGATCCGCAAGCGCGCATCCGTTCGCTCGCGGTCTTCAATCCAATCCACCATCTCGAACTGCCGGAGCTCTTCGCCGAATTCATCAGTTCGATGACCGGCAAATCGCCCTCGACCACCGGCGCCGGCTCGGAAGGCGCACTGACCAAGGGACCGTTCAACGCTCTTCCCGCCGTCATCGACCTCAATGCCGCGCTGATCTCGCAGATCCTCACCGGACATCCGGCGTTTCTTTCCGCCGCGGGCTACGTGGGTCCGAAATTCCAGGTGAACCATGACGTCAGCCTGCTGGTGCCGGAGTTGTGGTGCCGAATGACGGCCGAAGAACGCACGCCGGAATTTCTCCGCGCCAACGGATTTCTCGAAAAATGCGAAGACTTCGAATACGAAGGGAAAAAAGTGCTCGCCAGCCGGCTGGGCTACCGGATCACGGCCAAATTCGGCCGGGTCTTCCTTGGCCGGTTGTTCACGCACCCGCACTCGATCTTTACCGACGAGATTCTGCGGCCCGAGAAGCAGGATCCCGCTGTTTTTGCGGATGGCATGGAGAACATTTGCTCTACCCACCAACGGGTAGCGCAAAGTTACTTCGCCGACGGGACCGTCGCGCTCGCTTGTCCTCCGCTCAAGGCGTTGCTCGAAATCATGGCGAACGGCGCGACCTCCGGCGGCCATGGACTCGACGCACCCGAAGTCCGCGCGCTTTTCACCCGCGAACATCTGCTGGCCAGCGAATGGTATGCGGCGCGATTGGAAGCCAAACAGGCGGGGGATATCGCGCTCTGGCGACGCCACGCGCGGACGCTTGAGGACTACGTCGCGAACCCGAGAAATGCGGACGTGGTGGAGCGGCTCGGCTTGTCGTTACGGCTGGCGGCCGCCAAAGCCGAGGCCGCGCGGGTCGCGCGGCCCGAATACCGCACCGCCCTCATCGGCACCCTCGGTGTCCAGCCGCTAGCCTAGGCGCCCGTCGGGCTTCGCCCATGGGCTTAACAAATGGCTCCGTCATTTGGGAGACAGATCAATAATTTTATCGCGAGCGCCCACCAGAGGTGCGGTGGGCGCACCAAAAAAAGACACAGGGGCAACCGCTGCCCCTGTGTCCATTGAGTGAAAAGGCCGGCTATCCGGCCTGCGTTCAGTACCCGAAGTTCGTGACGGTTTCCGAACCCGTCGTGCTGGAAGCTCCCCATGAGTTCAACTGCGTGACGCTTTTTTGCGCCGTGCCGAAGCTCAGGTTCGTGCCGATGGCCTGCTCCTCCGGAGAGCCGATGCTCGGCACCGACACATACGCCGAGTACGTGTGCTTCGAAAGGTTCACGACCACACGGAAGTGATACGTCATCCCGCTGCCATAGGAAATCGTCGAGGCGACGTAGGATCCTCCGTTAAGCGCATCGATATTCCCGGACGAATTGAAGCGGATGAGAACCGCAAACCCGGAAGCCGCCGTCTGCGCGCCATTGGAAAGCCCGACCGCGGCATTGATGGGGCTGTCCGAAGCCGTTGCGTCATACGTTACGGTAAACGTGCCGGTTTGGGCCGGGATGACTGTATTCTGCCAGGGACCGCCCGCGGTCGTGGTCACACTGGCCTTTGAGATCGTCGGTTCGATCACCAACGTCACAGGAACCGAATGGGTCAGGCTGGAGCTCTTTCCCGTAATCGTCACCGTTGAAGTGCCAGCCGCCGCCTTGCTGCTGGC
>JBEKQH010000080.1:0-7245 GCA_049519915.1 Opitutaceae bacterium | reverse complement strand
ATACGCGCTTCCGAGATGCCTAATCGACGGGTTCTCTGCGATGGCCAACGGATCATCCAAGATAAACGGCCCCGAAAAACTGTTGTGATAGACCGCCAACGCCGACAGCACGAGAAGGCCACTGGCCAAGAAAATCCTCGAGCGAGCGGAAACAACCTCCGGCCCGGAGGTCGAAACGGCGAGGCTGGCCGCTTTGGCCGCCGCTCTGGCTCGACTTTCTTTTGACATTCGGCCATCCCAATTTGGCGGCGCAAGCACCGCAATACGGATCAAAAGGGCTAGGTTCGATTCATTGAAACGTTTGGGTTACGACCTAACTCTTACACTCCTGCTGCGCCTATTGCCGGGCAAGCGCTGCCGGCCGGCCCTGCCGGGTCGGTTGTATCGTCACCCGCGATGGCGTCGGCCGCTTCGTCGCCCAAGGAGGGGGCCGTTTTGGCCGCCGAGCGCACCGCGTCAATTTCCCGCAAGCACGCGCGAACCTGCGCCGCCCGGCATTGCTCCTCGGCCAAACTGTCGACCACGGGAAGACCGGGACCCGGTCGCGCCCGGAGGTTTCCCGTCACCAATCCCCATGGTCCCGCCATGGGCGTGCGCTCATTCCAGTCGGTCCCGGCCGCTTTGGCCTCAAGAAAATCCAGGTAGTCGGTTGCCAAATCCAGACTGGATTCTACGATCGATCTTCTGGCCAGTTCGGCCAGCACACCGGGATTCGCGTAATGACTACGATGACGTTCGAGATCCGCCCGGGTGACTTTGAATTGGTCTTCAGACGGCCCGCCTTCTCCGATCGCCGGCGGCAGGCGGGGAACGCGCTCATACCCCACGAGGTGAGGATCTGAAAGGTCAGACTTGAGATTTGGGATCTCGGACGGCGCCCGGCCCGTATTCATCGCTCCCGCATCACCTAAAGAACGGACCAAATTGTCCGCCGTCTCCTTCGCAACAGAATCGCGTAACGCAGCCAGTACGTCCTTTTTAAATTCAACCGTGACCCGCGTCAACGGAATGGCCTCCGGCACAAAAAGTTCCCTGACCGGCGTCGTGCGTCCAGCCCACGGCGCCATCGCCGGCTCACGGTCCAGTGCAATCTCGCGTTGGGGAAGATGGGAAAAAAGCTCTGGGGTCTTCTGGTCCCAGGCGAGTTGTTCGAGGGAAGCGCACTCGTACCAACGCATGAACTCCTCGAGTTCGCGTTTTCCCTCATCCGAGCCAATGGGATGAGGATGGTTAGTCTGGCGATGAGCCTTGGCCTGGTCGCCCAGCATCGTCTTGTTGTAAGCGATGCTTTCCCATTCGCGGAGGTTGAGCGTCATGAAATCGTTGGCGGAGAAGCGCGGCTCCTTCACGTATTTGACGTGTTCCCTCAGCCGGGCTTCGGAAGAAAAGAGATTAGTGATCCGTAGGTCGTTAGAAAACAGCTCCCGTTCTTCACGGGTCACCTCCGGTATTTTTTTGGAGATCTCCTCGGCCGTGTCATGATCGGTTACTTGATAGCAGATGATGCCGCCACAGGCGCCGACGTAGATGCGGGTCCGTTCCCGTCCCAAGACCGCCTCCAGCGAGGCCAGGGTCTGGGTGGCCAGCAGATTAATCAGGAGCGACTCGCCGGCCAGCGACATGGCTCGCTCGTCGCCCGTGCCGCTGCCGACGCCGGCCACGGCAAATTCCTGGCATTCGTCGTTTTCAAAAAGCAGGTGTCGCGACTGATTGATGTGCTTGTTGGCCGGACGGGACAAAACGCAGCTTTGAAAGTCCATTTTCAATGCGGTACCCACCAATTTGGCCAGGGTTTCGTATTCGCAGCCGCCAAAGATATAAAGGTCGCCCCGCGTGATGGTCGACATGAACGAATAGGTGGCCTTGGACCCAAAGGCCTTTTGCAATTTTCCGTCCAGCAGGAAGACATTGAAGAGCTGTTTGATGACCTGCGTCATAATGGCCTTGGTTTTGCCATCCATCGTGGTCCATTCCTCCTCGAAATAGGATTTGATGCCGGTGTATTTCTTCAACCGGTCTTCGAGCTCGGAAACCTGCCTGGGCTCATTCGCACGGTCGATCCTCGCCTTCAATTCCGCGATTTTCTCCGTTAGGATTCTATTCTTTTCCGACCAGAACGTGTTTTGTGTCGTTAGTCGTCCGATGTCGGCGCCGTCCACCTGCACGCCGGGCTCATTGACGATGCGCAACATCTCGATGCAATAAAGCACGTGGTTCTCGGCGCCGTCGTCCCAGAATTTGTTGTCGCCGCCGGGCCGGCCGAGGTTGAGCAACTGGCCGACCAAGCGCAGGCGTCGGGCCGCCTCGGCCGGTTCGATGTTATTATTGACGATGTTGTAGTGAAGTCCGTTGTCGATGTATCCGACGCCGACATAGCGCAGCCTCGAGGGACGTTTTATGCGCAGCTTTTGGCCGCTGTTTTCCCGATATTCCGTTTGCTTCCAAGGCCCCGTCGTGCGGTTCACCCGCACGAGGTCGCTGCCTTCCTGGCGCCAGCCGATGAATCTCACATCTTTCCCGGCGAGGTCGAACACCCGTTCTTTCAAAACCGCCTCGAATGGCTCAATTTGGACCCGCGGCCAGGAGAACAAGCCGACCGGGATAGGCTCCCCGGTGTTTTTATCAACGGCTCCCGCCAACAACCGGGCCGCCTCCGAACCGGTGGAGAATTCGACCGCCGGAATATGAAATAAAAAACCGGTCTCCTCGTCCCGGAGGACGACATACGGCAGGGAGCAATTTGGACGGATTATTTTGCACGATTTGATTACGTCCCGCCCCGCCTCATGCGCGAATTTTAACACCCGGGCCGTGCGATTGCCCTTCACATCGAGAAAAAATCCACCGAGCTCGTTGTCCCGTTCGTTGAACACCTTGAACAATTGGTCGGTGGCCCAATCCAAGGTGCCGGACGTCTTTCCCGACCGGATGCCGCCGAGAATGAGGAGATTGCAGACCAAGGCCACGCGGTCGTAAGTCATTCCATTTAGAACGATCTCCTGGCTCTTTTCCCGAGGCGGCTTGGCCCGCGTTAACCTCAACCCTCCGACGGGCCAAGCCCGGCCCAACCATCCAAGCGCGCCGACCAAGGCGGGGGTCAGATCCATCCAGAAATAGGCGTCGTTCCATCGGCATAGCTCTCCGAGATAATGAAGAGCGAGGCTGACCAGGCCATACGTGGGAAGGTAAATCAGCCCCCCATAAAATACCCACCAAACGCCGCGCTCGAAACGACGAGAACGCACCAAAGCCATAGCCACGGCATTCATATCTGTATCTAATGGTGCTTATCGCGAAACGGGTCGAAATAAGCCGGCCAGAACAACTCCACGCAGCGGGCCCACAAGAATACGGCCAACGTCGTTCCCACCGCTTGGATGGCGCGGAGCAAAATGACCAACGCCGACCTGCAACCGGTGCGGACCAAGACCTTGCTCCAGAAAACGTTGGCCAGAACGCCCGCAATGACCCGCGGCAAAGCCATCCAGGCGATGACCACGATCATTGCGCCGAAGACCGCCGGGAAAAGCGGTTCCCGCATGGGCGGGACCCGACGGGCCAAGCCGTTGATGACTTTCTTCAATGGATGGCGGCAGGCCGTGATCATCGCGCCGCCAGGATAGCAGCAAAATGAGCCCGTTCGGGGCAAAAACGGTGATACAATGTCACCGATGCCGGACCCGACACCGACAAACTCCAGTGACCTTGCGTCCGCCAGCGCGGTGCGCGGCCTATCGGGCGGTTCAATAGAGCATCGAGCGCCCTGGACGCAGGACAGGGTTCGACGGAATTTGCCCGCCATCTTGACGGGGGTGCTTTTCGGTTTTTCCGCGCTTCTGCTCGCTCACAAGTATTTTGCCGCCCGCCTTTTCCCGGCACCCGCCATCCCCTATACGGTCTTCACCACACCCAATCCCCGTTTGTTCCAAGACGTCTACGAGCCGGCGATCAAATCGGCGCACCATGAAATCCTCGTCGCCGCGAGGGAAATTTCCAGCCGCCGGCTGCTGGAGGCCCTGCGCGCCAAAACAGCCGCCGGCGTGGAGGTCGATTTTCTGCTTTCGCCAGACGCGGGCAACCAGGCGACGCTCCGCTGGATCGCGGAGAACCATGCGGGCCGGGTCTATATTGACTCACAACCGCTGGCCGACCAGCTTGTGGTGATCGACGGCAACCAGGTGATTTTGACCCCTCTCCCCTTTACGGCCGATGCGCCGGCCGGCATCCAATCTTCCGGCCTGGCGGTCGAAGAGGCCGGCTTGGGACAAAAGCTCCGCCGCCAATTTCTCCAAAAAATCAGCCAACTCCCCATCGTTCGGAAATGAACATTACTCTTCGAAAAGATGCCGTCCTCGTGGCGATGAACGCAGTTGAGTTTGCGGACGTCGGCGCACGCGAGGGCATGATTCATCGCATTTATCGAACCCTCTGCGAGGACAAGGCCGCCGCAAAAAAGCTGAACAAAGCGGTTCACGACAACCGAGTGCCGATCCAATTTTACAGCCGAAGCGGCGGAGATGTTTTTGTCGTGCGGATCCTCTGCTGTTGTTGGGAGAGTTTCCGCGATGTCCAAGCCACCAGCCAATGGGAGCAGGATATTCAAAAGGCCGTCGTCGCTTTGGGCGTGTCCGGCCAGGCGGATCGCCTGACCGCCCAGTATTCGGCCTGAACGTCCGCGCGGCGACCCAATCCTTTGGCACGCATCAGCCATAACGACGGGCCCTAAGTGAACGCTCCCTCCCGCCCATCGAGTGGTCCCCACACGTCCATAGCGGATCCGGCCGCGGACTTGAAAACGCACGAATGGGTGGTGACGACGGTCTTTACCGAGCAACATCTGGTCAGTCGGGAGATCGAAGAACAGACGAGCGTCGAATACCGGCAGCATCGGGTCTTTCTCTGGGTCGCCATCAAATCGGTGGTCGAGGAATGTTTGACCGCCTGGATGCAGATGTCCGGCTTGCCGGTCGATACTTTGGCCGAGCGAGCCGGCGAAACGCGATTCCGGGCCGCACGTGAATTGAATCGGCTGGTGCTGGCCGCCTATGCCAACCCCCTGGGCTTGAAGGCGGTGGCCCGCGTGACCCACCTGGGCATCAATGCCTGCCGCACTTTGGACGTCTGCCTCGAGTCGCTGTTGGGTTATTCCACGCAACGCTCGGCGGACGAAACGTTCCCCCGCCCTGCTTTGCGAATCGACTGGGCGCTGGGCGGATTGGCCGAGTGGCCTCGGGCCTATCCCTTCGTTTTCGAGCAATCGGCGGCAACGGAACTCGCAAAAAACCGCGGATTTTACACGACGGAAAGGAATGCCCGGAAGGATATCACGGCCAAACAGATCGCCAATATTTTTTGCACAACGGAGGATATCATTGAATCACTCGAGGCCAGGGCGCTCGGCTTGATCCGAAAGTCGTTTAAATATTCGGACGCTCTCGACGAATATTCGCAGGATTTTCTGGCCAGCCATTGACTAGCATCCGTCCGATCCACGCACGAATCTGATCCTCGGTCGCCCGGGCCGCAAATTCATGCTGGTGGCCTTGGAGAAAGGCCGCCGTCACCCCGGGTAGCCAAGGGCAAAGGCCCGTCTCAAGAAAAAGCAGCGGATTTATCTGACCGAGGAACTCCGGTGGGACCCGGGCCACCATGCCGGCACGCGGTTTTGTGAACAAATATCCCTCGGGGAAGACAGCGACGTCCGACCCCGCGTCAAAATCCCGCAAGGCCGCCACTTCACGCCATCGGGCGCGGATTCTTCTCCAATGGTTGGGTAAAAAGAGACCCTTATGCCCAGCCAGCGGGAAAAGCGCAAATTCCACCGCCGCGATCGCCGACTCCTTTTCCAGGACCGCTTTAAACTCGGCTTCATGCCGCGGATCGGACGGGTAATCGCGCGTATCGTTCAGGCCTACTTTCATCGGATGGTCAAAACCAGGAATAGCCACGGCCCAATAAAGATCACCGCCGAGTATCGGCGGACGCTCGATCATTAGGTCTCCACCCGGAGCCAACCACGCGTCTAGACGCCGCAAGGCCGACATCCGCAAGAGCCACCGGTCGTTGTCTTCAGGCGGGCTTCCGGAATTCAATTCGAAGGCCTGCAGCGCGCGACGGGCGCCGGCTTCGGCCCACCGGCTGGTTTCCGGCCGTTGCCGCTTCCATTCATCGAGCTGTTCGGGCTCGTGTTCGAGCAAATCGGCCGTTTCGACAAATGGCCTCAACCGGTCGAAATAGAGTTCTTGCGCAATGATTCTCCGGACCGGCTCAAGCGAGAGAAACCGGCCTACGAAATCATAATAGAATCGCTCGGCCTCCGGCAAAAGTTCTGGCGATTTCATGGCGACCCTGTTTTCGATCAAATTTTTCCCCGTGGATTACGCCGATGAGCGCGGATGAATTCCGTCTTTAGGTTCAAAAAATATCCGGAGGCATGCTCTCCACCTCTGCGAAGATCGAAAGCAGCCCCTTTTCCGCCTGCGCGAGCTCATGCAGCCGATTCTTGATAAATTCGCCGGGGTCCGCAGCCCGGGTGCGGCCGCTGGCCATCGCCCGGTCCATGGCCGCAGCCACTGCCTTTTCCTTCGCGGCGACATAGTCGTCGGCCCATTCTCGGCAGACCATGTTCAACTTCTTTAAGTAAGCATCGGGTTTGCCGCGGGCCTTTTCATGTTCGATATAATGAACGATTTGTCCCGATCGATATGCGTGGTCGTAAAGGCAGCTTTGCAAGGTGCATGGGCGGCCGTGCTCGTCGCGCGGGGAAGCGGCTTCGTCCGGCGTAACATAGTCGTACTCTTGGTTGGCGGCGTGTCCTCCCAAACTACCAACCATCCCCTGCACGGTCGCGGCGATCAACCTCCTTGAGAATTCCGCGGCGAGACGAAAATAGTCGGCCGACGTGCGCGCGGGATGAAAGCCGCCCAGGATCCTTTGCCTCACAAGATTCCCTTCCACCCATTCGAGGAACGACACGGCCTTCGCCTCTCGGACTTGGCCCGTGCGGCCCAGGGAGGCCCGCAAATAGTCAACCATGGCACGCTGCATCGCATAGTTGGCGACCATCGCCGCCCAAGCCGCGGGTTCCTCCGGTCGTCCGATCTGTTGGCCCAGGGGAATGGACGCATCGTAATAAACCTGCTCGACGTCCCCTTTTTCGGTGAGCTGCCGGCCCATCAAGGCCTCCGCATAAGAAGCCTTGGTCCCATCCAACTTCGGGCCCATTCCGTGGTCAAACAAGTCGCC
>JBEKQH010000079.1:0-7258 GCA_049519915.1 Opitutaceae bacterium | reverse complement strand
CACTTCCGTATGGTGGTGAACGTCACGGCCGGGACCTACTCGGTCTATGTGACCCCGGCCGGCGGCTCCGAGCTGACGGTGGGGCTCAACTATGCCTTCCGCAAAGCGGCGACCAGCCTGGACACCTGGAATCTCGAGGTGGACGCCACGCCGGCCGGCTGCTCGCTGACCGCGAACAACCTCGCTCCGTAATCCGCAGCTGTAATCCCCTCGTCGGCGGCCGCGGCGTTCCGCCGCGGGCGCTTTTGTTTGGATACGCTGTAAACTTAACGATGTTTCTAACCGCAATTAGCCCAGAAATTATATTTGCCGGCCGTTCGCATTTTAATGGAACCGCCCGCCAATCCCTTTAGCAAGGGCACCGCTTGTGCGATCCGGCGTTTGGTCTGGGGCCAAGCCTTAACCTAGATAAAAATGAAAATTAAATTACCACGTTCTTTGACCTGCGGTCTTTTTGCCCTCTCCGCGGCCGCCGGCCTGCTTCGGGCCGACCGCGAATCCGACCTGCGGAATGAAATCATTCCGCCGGGTCACCGGATGCGCCCGCCGATTCACCGGGTGGCGAGCGCTTATGATTCGTCAAGCCCGACCGGCAACGGCTATACGCCGCAGCAACTGCGGCACGCCTATGGCT
This sequence comes from Opitutaceae bacterium, assembly GCA_049519915.1. GTDB lineage: Bacteria > Verrucomicrobiota > Verrucomicrobiia > Opitutales > Opitutaceae > DASRHD01. The sequence continues at coordinate 6,624 of JBEKQH010000079.1, read as the reverse complement.
TCGACCAGGTTACCGCCACCGGCTCGGGACAGATCATCGCGATCGTCGACGCTTTTGGCAGCTCCACCGTCCAGGCCGACCTGGACACGTTTTGTAAGGCGTTTAATATTCCGAGCACGACGGTCGAGGTATGTTATCCGCAAGGCCAGCCGCTGGGAGACAGCGGTTGGGCGACGGAAACGTCGATCGATGTCGAATGGGCGCATGCGATTGCTCCGGGCGCCACGATCGTCCTTGTCGTGGCGCAATCGGCTGCGGACGCCGATCTCTTCGCTGCGGTCGATTATGCGGTGAACCTGGGGGCGACCCAGGTTTCGATGAGTTGGGGCGGCCCGGAGTATTCAACCGAAATGTCCTCGGACTTTCATTTCAATGTTCCCGGCGTGACGTTTTTTGCTTCGTCCGGCGATAGCGGTGCCGGGGTGGAATATCCCTCGTGCTCTCCGTACGTCGTCGGCGTCGGCGGCACCACGCTTAAGCTGAATTCCTCAGGCGCGATAACGTCGGAGACCGCTTGGACCGGAAGCGGCGGCGGCGTCAGCGCCTACGAAACCGTGCCGGGTTATCAGGCGGGCTGGTGGAGCGGGGTCAAACGCGGCGTTCCGGATGTGTCCTACGATGCCGATCCGAGCACCGGCATTCCCGTCTATGTGACCGGCTCTGGCTGGGGTCAATGGGGCGGCACGAGCATAGGCGCTCCGCAATGGGCGGGCCTCTGCGCGCTTGCGAATTCCCTGCGTTCCACGTCGATCGCCCCGGCTCCCGGTAGCTTCTACTCGCTCGCCGGCGCGAATTATGGAGGCTATTTTCACGACATCGTTTCAGGCAGCAGCGGGAATCCCGCCGGTCCCGGCTACGATCTGGTCACGGGCTTGGGCTCCCCGCTGGCCAATCAAGTCGTTCCGGCGCTCGCGGGCGGCCTTTCCACCCAAGTGGCCGCCCCGGTCTTTTTTCCTCCGGCCGGAACCTATGCTGGCTCCAAGAGCGTTACGATCGTATCGGCGACCCCCGGAGCATCCCTCCGCTACACAACGGACGGCAGCACGCCTACGGCCACCAAGGGGACGCTCTATTCCGTCCCTTTTTCGATCAGCGCAACGACCACGGTCAAGGCTGTCGCCTACAAAAGCGGGCTTGCCGCCAGTTTGGTGACCAGCGGCATCTACACGTTTCTTTCCCCGGCGGCCGCGCCGGTGTTTAGTCCGGGAGCCGGCACCTATGCTTATGCGCAGGAAGTCGCAATTTCCACCAAGACAAGCGGAGCTACGATCCGTTATACGGTCGATGGCAGCGTGCCCACTGAAACCCATGGCACGCTTTACTCCGATCCGGTGAACATGGGCGCCACGGCGACGTTGCAGGCCATCGCTTATAAAAGCGGCCTAGCCGACAGCCCGCTGACCAGCGGCGTTTACACCATTACTCCCTTGAGCCTCGTTTACAATTTTACGGGTTCACTGAACGGGGGAACCCATCCGTACGCGAGTCTGGCGCTCGGAAGCGACGGCAACTTCTATGGCACGACCAACAACGGAGGCAGCGGCGATTACGGGACCGTCTTTAAGCTGACGCCGGCGGGCGTTGTGACCACCTTGGTGGCATTTAACTACACCAATGGCGCCTATCCCACAGCCGCGTTGGTGCAGGGCAGCGACGGCAATTTTTATGGCGTGACTCCGACTGGCGGCAGCGGCTCGAGCGGCACCGTCTTTAAGATGACTTCGACGGGCGTTTTGATCACCTTGGTCTCGTTTAATCTCACCAACGGATCCACCCCCTCGGGTCTCGTGCAGGGCAGCGATGGCGCCTTTTATGGCACGGCCACCAATGGGGGCGGCGCCAACTATGGCACGGTATTTAAAATGACAGCCAAAGGCAGCCTGACGACTTTGGTCACCTTTAACGGGAGCAACGGCGGCAATCCGGATGCCGGCCTGGTCCAAGGTCACGACGGCAATTTCTATGGCATAACCTCCGAGGGCGGCGCCTATGGCGATGGCACGGTGTTTAAGATGACCCCGGCCGGTGTTCTGACCACCCTGGTCTCGTTTAACGGTGGCGACGGAAGTTATCCCGCGGAGCCCCTGATCCAGGCCAGCGACGGCAATTTTTATAGCACCACCAACACGGGAGGCAGCAATGACCTTGGCACTCTCTTTAGGGTGTCCCCGGCCGGCGTCCTGTCCACCTTGGTCACCTTTGACGGTGTCAACGGGCTCGATCCTGCCGGGGCGTTATGGCAGGACGGCGACGGCAACCTCTATGGCGCGACCATGGAAGGTGGCCCTGGCTACGATCCGATCAACGGCCCGGTGGGCAATGGCATCGTCTTTAAGCTGACGCCGGCGGGCGTTCTCACCACTCTAGCGGTGTTTAACGGGCCCAATGGACTCGAACCATCCAGCGCGCTGGTGCAAGGAAAGGACGGCAACCTCTATGGGGTGGCCGCATTTGGAGGCACGTCCGACGATGGGATTATTTTTCAATTAATTCTTCCGCCCCAGGTTTCGGCGCCGGTGTTCAGTCCCGCGGCCGGCACCTATTCGAGCGCGCAAAAGGTGAAGGTCTCCTCCCAGACCAGTGGCGCCTCGATCCGTTATACGACGGACGGCAGCATGCCCACGGAATCTCATGGCACGCTCTATTCCGGTTCGATCAAAATTAGCCAAACGACCACGCTTAAGGCCATGGCTTACCAGACCGGTTCGACCGACAGCGCCGTGACCGTCGGCAACTACACGATCGATTAATAATCGGTGCCATCCGTGGGTTTGACCCGGGATGGCAATCAGCGCCCGCCGTATCACCCGGCGGGCGCTTTTGTTTGTGTGCGCCCGGCAGGGCGCACCTGCTGAACAGTGAATAATGCCAATAGCAAAGTAAGTCTGTTAACCGCCTTGTAGAAGGAAGGCCTAGCAGCGGGTCGGACTTCGTCCTCCACGCTGCTTAACCCAAATGGCGCAGCCATTTGTTTAGCAGCCCGTCGGGCTTCGCCCACGGGCTGCTAGAGCAGATTGAGCTGCGCGTCGTCCGCGGGCTTGACGGAAATTTTCTTTTTCGGATGCGCCTGTGGCGCGGACAATTCGACCGACGTATCGTCGCTCTCCAGCCGGGCCAAAATGGTTTTGGCCCGGTCGAGGACGGCCGATGGCAGGCCGGCCAGGCGCGCCACTTGGATGCCGTAACTGCGGTCGGCCGCGCCGGGGACGACGCGGCGGACGAAAACGATGTCGTCGTTCCATTCCTTCACCGCGACGGAAAAATTGCGCAGGCGCGGCAGATGCTTTTCGAGCTGGGTGAGTTCCTGGTAATGAGTGGCGAACAGCGTGCGCGGCCCGCCTTCGGCGCCGCGGTGCAAATGCTCGACCACCGCCCAGGCGATGCTGAGGCCGTCGTAGGTCGAGGTTCCGCGGCCGATCTCGTCGAGGATGATGAGCGAGCGGTCGGTGGCGTTGTTGAGGATGTTGGCGGTTTCGGTCATCTCGACCATGAAGGTCGAGTTGCCGCGGGCCAGATCGTCGCTCGCGCCCACGCGGGAAAAAATCCTGTCCACCTGCCCGACGCGGCAGGATTGGGCCGGCACCCAGCAGCCGATCTGGGCCATGAACGTGATCAACGCCACCTGCCGGATGTAGGTCGATTTGCCCGCCATATTTGGGCCGGTCAGCAGCAGGATTTGCGCATCGTCGCACGCCAGCAGCGTGTCGTTGGGGACGAATGCCCGCGTGCCGGCGAGACCGTTGCGTTCGGTCTTCATCATCTGTTCCACCACCGGGTGGCGTCCCTCGGCGATCTCCAGGCTGAGGCCCTCATCGAGGGCCGGACGGCAGTAGTTCCATTCGCGGGCGAGACCGGCCCAGCCCGTGAGCACATCGAGCTCCGCCAGTGCGTCGGCCGCCTGGGTCAATGCGGCGGACTCGGCGAGCACCGCGGCGACCAGGGTATTGAAAAGCTCCAGTTCGCGCATGAGGGAATTCTCCTCGGCGTGGAAAATTTCTTTTTCCTTCTGTTTGAGGGCGTCGGTGATGAAACGCTCGCCGTTGGCGGTCGTCTGCTTCCGCACGTAGCCGGCGGGCACCAGATGCAGGTTGGCCTTGGTCACCTCGATGTAATAGCCGAAAACCGAGTTGAAGCGCACCTTCAGGCTCTTGATGCCGGTGCGCTGCTGCTCGGCCGTTTCAAGATCGGAGAGCCAGGTCTTGTTTCCGCTGGTGAGGGCGCGCATCCGGTCGAGTTCCGCATCGTGGCCGGCCCGGATAAAATTGCCTTCCTGCAGATCGGCGGGAAGGTCGTCGGCCAGGGCGTGGCTGAGCAATTCCCGCAACGCCGCGAAGTCGCCGAGTTTCGCGATGTAACCGGCTTCCAGCCCGCCGCCGAAGGCCGACAGCGCCGCGCGGATCGCCGGGAGCTGCCCGAGTGTGTCGCGCACGCCGCCGAGTTCGCGGGGGTTGCGCAGGCGGTTTTGCAGCCGGCCGAGGATGCGCGGGAGGTCGCGGACGCCGGCCAGCAGTTCGCGCAGGGCCGCGAGCTGCGACGGCTGGGCGAGCAGTTCTCCGACCAGCGCCTGCCGGCGTTGGATTTCAGCGAGGTCCAGCGTGGGCGCGGCGAGCCAGCGCTCAAGCAGGCGCGCGCCGGTGGCCGTGCCGGTGCGGTCGATGGCGCCGAGAAGCGAGCCCTCCCGCGTGCCGCGGACCGATTGGAAGATCTCGAGATTCCGCAAGGTGGCCGGATCGAGCAGCAGGGCGCGCGCGCTGCGGTATTCCTGCACACCGCGGAGATTTTCCGGCTTGGCGCAGAGATTTTCCGTGGCGTAATAAACGAGCGCGCCGGCCGGGCCGAGGGCCGGATGTCCGGTCGCCAGGCCAAAGCCCTGCAGATGGAGCACGCCGAGGGCGTCCGCGACGGTGCGCGCGCCGGCCGACGCTTCAAATTGGTAGGCGGGCAACCCCGTGCAAAGGCGCGCCGAGCAGAAATGATGCAACGCGTGCAAGGCGGTTTGCTCATGCGGTGCGGTCTGCCAGCGCGCGAGTTCGTCTTCCGGGAGGAGAAGCTCGGCCGGGTTTAACGCGGAGAGAACGGGGAGCAGGTTTTCCACGTGGGCATCGGTGGCCACGCGAAACTCGCCGGTCGAAAGGTCGAGCCAGGCCGCATGCAGGCCGCTTTTGTCGAGGGAGAGGGCGGCGACGTAATGGTTGCGCTGGGCATCGAGCTGGCTGGCGGCCAGCGTGGTGCCCGGCGTGAGAATTCGAATGAGCTGGCGTTTGACGAGCTTGCCGGGCCGGGCGGGCTCCTGCTGGTCGCAAATGGCGACTTTTTTGCCGGCGGCGAGCAGTTTGCCGACGTAGGTGTCGAGAGCGTGGGCCGGCAGTCCGGCCATCGGGTGCTCCTGCCGCTTGGTCAGCGTCAGGCCCAGCAGTCGCGAGGCCGTCACTGCGTCTTCGAAAAACATCTCAAAGAAATCGCCGAGGCGGAAGAGCAGGAGGGTATCGGGCGGCAAGCCGCGCTTCACCTCGAAGTATTGCTGCATCATCGGGGTGGGGTTCTGTTCCGGGCTCATCAGAACGGAAAAACTCACGCAAAGAAGCCCCGGCGCAAAGGAAAAAACAATCGTTTGGCCTGGATCGATCGCACGAGGACGGGTTCGCTCCAGGCTAAAGAAACCGAGTCAGCGTCTGGCGAAGCAATCCGCGGGCGCGGTAGAGGCGCGTCTCGATGGCTTTGGCCGAACAGCCCGCCGCCGCCGCCGCCTCGGCCAGGGACAAATCTTCGTATTCGCAGAGGAGGGTGGCGGCCTTGAGCGGCTCGGGCAGCGCGTTGACGGCGTGACGCACCGCGGCGATCTTTTCTCGCTCCAGCAGGCCGAGGTCGGGCGCGGGATCGGCGGATTCCACGGCGGGCACGTCGTCGAGCGGGACGGTGGGGCGGGATTTTTTATTTCGGGCGTGGTTGCGGCAAAGATTGAGCGCGATGGCAAAAAGCCAGGTGGAAAATTTCGCCCCGGATCGGAAGCGCTCCCGATGCCGGTAGACGCGGACAAACGTTTCCTGGGCCAGATCCGTGGCCTCGGCTTCATTCTGCAGCCAGCGATAAATAAAACGTCGCAGCGGCAGCTGCCATCGGTCCATCAGCAGGTCGAGCGCGCGGTCCTCGCCTTGTTGCAGGCGCGACATCAAGTCGCCGTCATCGGAGTCAGTGGGCGGCATGGCTCTTCGATATTCGGTCAAGGGGCGGTCTTGGGTTGTATGAGGCCGATCCGATCCGGCCGGCCTCGAGTCGTAAATTGGAGCTGGGTGGTAGCTTCGCTAAGAAAATTCTTTAGCCGAGTCCATCCACGTACAACCCAAGGTGTCGCCGGGCTTGAGCTATCGGCGCGCATCACCGGGGATTTCCCATCATATTGGCCGGGTCTTCGGCGAGGATCCGGGCCCGGATCAGGTCAAGGTAGCGGCGGCCTTCCTCCGGGGACATGCAGGCGGCCACGTCGTAGGCGTAACGCAGCATCGATTGGCGGCATTCGCCGCGAATGCGCGCAATGTCCTCGATGGTTGCGCCCGTTTCGGGTGTCCAAGCGGAATTTTCCTTTAGCAAGGTTTGGAGGCGTTCGCGCGCGGCCATGTAGCTCGC
>JBEKQH010000078.1:0-7259 GCA_049519915.1 Opitutaceae bacterium | reverse complement strand
GTTTAGGTCCAACGCGTCTTCTCATTGTCATTCCGAGCCTGGCGAGGTACCGAGCGAAGCGACATCAGCCATCCCACGTATATTTCTGATCTTGTGAGATCCTTCGCTGGCACTGCCAATGAACTTAGTGTGTGGCGGTGTCATCCATTTGTCATCCAGAGCGCCAGCGAAGGATCTCACAAGATCGGACATATATGTGAGATTCCTCGTTGCACTCGGAATGACAATTTGCGGGGTGAGGGCACCCCGCCCACAACGGGCCCAATCCGAGCGCCCAGTTCATTGGCTTGTTCCAGGCAACCCCGACAAGTCGGGGTTGCTCAGGGTCTCTGGATGACAAATGGAGACACCAAGTTCATTGGAAGCGAAAGCGAAGGATCTCATATACCGGAGATCCCTCGTTTCCCTCGGAATGACAGACGGCGGATAATTCGCCCTCGAAATCTGCCTTCGAATCGTAAATGATATGAGTTCATTGGTGTGGCGAAGAATCCACGGCAAATCGGTTGGCTGCATCACTCTGGCTGCTTCACTTTGTTCAGAATCACGACGAAGTGACACGAGAGGTTGATTACCCTTCTGCACGCCACTTTGGTTTTGCCCTTTGCGCATGGGGGTGGATTCCTCTCTGCCTCCATGATGAATTACTGGCAGTTGTTGGAATTGATCCTGCCCGTGTTCGCGATTGTCGCCATCGGCGTCGCGCTCCGGCGTGCGCGGTGGCTGACGGCGGAGGCGGACGAGAGCCTGCTGAAGTTGACCGTTAATTTTCTTTATCCGTGCCTGATCTTCGAGTCGGTGGCGGCCAACCCGGCCCTGCGCGATCCCCGCAATCTTTTGTGGGCTCCCTTGGTTGGGTTCTTCACGATCGTCCTGGGCTTAGCTGTGGCGTTCTATGCCGGCCGGGCGCTTGGATTGGTGCGCGGTACGGGCCTGCGGACTTTCACCTTTGCCGTCGGATTTTATAATTACAGCTATATCCCGATCGCGCTGATGCCGGGATTGTTTGGCCACGACAGCCTGGGTGTGCTGCTGGTGCACAACGTCGGCTGCGAGGCCGCCGTCTGGACCGTGGGCGTGCTGGTGTTGGCGGGCGTCCCGTTGCGCGAAGGTTGGCGTCGGTTGGCGAGCCCCCCTGTGCTGTCGCTAATTCTGGCCTTGGTCGTAAACCTCTGCTCGCTCAACTCGCATATCCCGGCCGCGGCGATGAACGTGGTTCATTTGTGCGGGGCGAGCGCCATTCCGCTCGGGTTGTTGTTCATCGGCGCGACCATGGAGAACTATATTTTGGAAAAGCCTTGGGAACTGTTCGAGACCCGCACCACCTTTGGCGCGTGTCTGCTGCGCCAAGGACTTCTGCCCATCGCATTTCTCCTGCTGGCGAAATTTCTGCCCTGCACACCTGAATTAAAACGCGTGATTGTGGTGCAGGCGGCCATGCCCTCGGGTATTTTATCCATCGTGCTGGCGAAACATTACGGCGGCCGGCCGCTGACGGCCGTGCAAATCGTGGTGAGCACGACGGCGCTCGGCGTGCTGGTTATCCCGCTTTGGTTGCAGTTGGGCTTGGCCTGGGTCGGCGGCTGATGGCGGCGCTAGCGCCGCCGAGCGTCCCTGCTTGTTTTTGCCGAACAATAGGATAACAGGAAGGTCTGACTCAGCGGAGCCTTATATGAAGATTTGCCTCTCGATATTTTTCGGCCTGTGTTTCGCCGTGCTTCTCCAAGCCCAGGTGCTGGCGCCGGACCAGGCCCAGTCCTACGCGCCGGAAGATCTCGATCAATTGCTAGCCCCCATTGCGCTCTATCCGGATCCCTTGGTCGCCTTGATCTTGCCGGCTTCGACTGCGCCGTCCGACCTCTCCGACGCCGCGCGGTATCTGCAGGCCAATGGCGACCCCGGCCAGATCGACAGCCAGCCGTGGGACGATAGCGTGAAGGCGCTGGCCCATTACCCGGATGTGGTGGAATGGATGGCGGCCAATCCGGATTGGACCCAAGCTCTTGGCGCCGCGTTCGTCCAGCAGCCAGACGACGTCATGGCCTCCATCCAACAACTGCGCGCGCAGGCCCGGGCGGCCGGCACGCTGGTTGACACTCCGCAGCAGAGTGTCGTCCTGGAGGATGAAAATATCTGTATTATCCCTGCGCAGCCGAACGTTATTTACGTGCCGGCCTACGATCCGGAAGCGGTCTACGAGGATGGCGGCCCGCCGCTGGCCTTTGACGCCGGCTGGCCGGTCGGTGTCTGGCTTGGCTTCGAATGCGATTGGGCGGGCCGTGGCATTCGGACCGGCGTCTGGCATCCCGGCTGGGATTGGCGGAGATCGCATTTTGCCGGCAATCGTCCGTGGCGGCCGGATCCAAGCCATGTCCGCGAGCTAGCCCGAAACTGGGACCGCGGTCGTTCCAACCTTCCCCGTCCGCAGCTCATGGCCCACGCACCGGTTGCGGCGCACCGCCCCGGTCAAACGTTTGCGCCTCCCGTTCGCGAAAACTCCCGGCCCGACGTCCGGGGGTGGGACTCGACCCCGCGGCCGGCCCCCGTTCAAGACCATAGGGTCACCGTCGCGCCGCGGCCCATGGCGCCAGCCGCGCCGCGCGGAGAATTATTCGGCGGTTACGGCCGCGGCAGCACCACGCGCGATTTCAGCAATCGCGGACAGCAGAGCCGCCAGTCGATGACGGCGCCTTCCTCCGGGCGGCCCACCGCACCGTCCAGGCCGCAATCGTCCTCGGGCTCATCTGGCAACAGGCAACAACATTGAGCGCGATGTGCGCCCCGGGCCAAACAATCCAATCCCTAGAAAACGTTTTCCGGCTCATGAAAAACTTTCCCTCCTTTCATCGCTTCATTTGTGGTTTTGTCGCGGTTTGCGCGATTGCGCCGTGGGCCGGTGGGCCGCTGCCGCTACGGGCGGACGAACCGTCCGCCTCCACGGTGGCGACAGCGCACCCGCGCCTATTTGCCTCCCCCGACGAAGCGATCCAGGCCTTGAAGGCGGCCACCAAGGCGAAGGACAAAGCCGCCCTTCACGAGATCTTCGGACCGCAGGTGCACGAGCTTCTTTCCGGCGACAAGGTGCAGGATGCGACCGAGTTCGCCTCGTTCGCCAAGGCCATCGCGCAAATGTGCAATCCGGTGCACGAAGGCGACGACAAGATCGTTCTCTACATTGGCGGCGAAAATTGGCCGTTCCCGATTCCCCTCGTGAAACAGAACGGCCAATGGTTTTTCGACACGGCCTCGGGCAAAGAGGAAATTCTCAACCGTCGCATCGGCGAAGACGAACTCACCGCCATCGGCGTTTGCCACGCCTACGTTGTGGCGCAGCGCGAGTACGCCAGCGAGGACCGCGCGGGCGACGGCGTCCTCAAGTACGCCCAGAAATTCATGAGCACGCCGGGCAAAAAGGACGGCCTTTACTGGGATCCCGTGGGAAACGAGCCCTTGAGCCCCTTTGGACCGCTCGTGGCCCAGGCCCGCGAGGAAGGTTACGGACCCAACCATCAAAAGGGCCAACCTCATCCGTTTCATGGCTATATTTTCAAAATATTGAAGGCCCAGGGCCCGGCGGCGCCCGGCGGAGCCTACAACTATATTATCAACGGCAATATGATCGCCGGATTTGCCCTCGTCGCCTATCCCTCGCGCTGGGGCGCATCGGGCATCATGACTTTTATCGTCAATCAAGAAGGCAAGGTCTATCAAGCCAACTTGGGCGAAAACACGGCCGGTCTCGCCGCGGCGATGACGGACTTCAATCCCGACAGCCAGTGGACTATGGTGAAGGAGTAGCATCGGGTCGGCCTTCGCCTCCACGCTAAACCAAAATGGCTACGCCATTCTTGTCGAATCGGTATTGACGTTTCGCGCGGTAGGGCGGGTTATCCCTAACCCGCCGCTTGTATCAGATTAATGAAAACAGAAAAAGGGCGGCGCGCCCTATGTTAAAGGGCCAAGCCTCTCAGGAGTTTCGACGCGGTTCGGCTCGCGGTGATCTTGGCGCCGTCCTTCATCCGCAGAATAAGCTGGGAATTGTCAAAGGGTTCGATCGCGGCGACGAAGTCGATGTTCACAACATGAGAGCGATGCACCCGCACAAACAACCGCGGGTCGAGCTTCGTTTCAAAATCGGCCAGCGGCAAACTAACCAAGAACGTCCGGCCGCGAGCGCGGACGGCCGCATAATCCCCGTCCGCGTCGATCCGCTCGATCTCGCGTGTCGCCAAAGGAACGATCCGCCCGCCGTCGCGGATCAATATCCGCTCCATGGGAGCTTGCGGGGAAGCGCTCAGCGCCAAACGTGCGTCCGGAAGTCCAGGCCTCGGTTCGGATTTTTGCAGGGCGGCGTGGGCGCGTGCCAGGGCCTGCTGCAGCCGCGCGCGGCCAAAAGGTTTCAAGAGGTAGTCGATCGCCGCCAACTCGAAGGCGGCAACGGCATGACGATCGTGCGCCGTGGTGAAGATGATGGCCGGTTCGTGAATGAGGCGTTTGAGCAATTCGAGGCCGGACAACTCGGGCAGATGAATGTCGAGAAATACCAGGTCCGGCTTCGCGCGGTTGATGAGTTCAACCGCGGTAATCCCGTCAGCCGCTTCCCCGATCACTTCCAGCCAGTCCACATCGGCCAGGAATCCGCGCAGCGTTTTGCGCGCCAGGGGCTCATCTTCGACAATGGCCGCGGTCGCTTTCATCGGGCGCTTTCCACCAAAGGGCCCGCTTCGACGGGGAGGCTAAGGCGCACCTTGAATCCCGACCCCGGCGAGGTGAGCACGTTCAGCGCGGCGCGGGCGCCGTGGCGCAGGTTCAGCCGGCGGCGAATGACGTTGAGTCCGACTCCGCTTGAGCGGCCGACCGCGGACGTGTCGGCGCCCGGTCCGTCGTCTTCCACCTCAACCTGGAGTTGGCCTCCGGAAACCGCCGCCCGCACACTCAATCTTCCGCCGTCCCGGCGCGGGGCGATGGCGTGACGGAGAGCATTCTCCACCAGCGGCTGGACGCTGAAAACCGGCAGCCAACACTTGAGCGCGTCGGGCGAAATTTGCCGATCGACCCGCAGGCGATCTCCAAGCCGCAGCCGCTCGATGGCCAGATAGTCGTCGATAAAGGCCATCTCGTCGGCGAGCGCCACTTCGTCGGTGGAGTCGCGCTTTACGTCCAGCACCCTGCGCAAAAGCGCCGCGAACTGGAGCAGGGCCTCCTCGGCCTGCTTGGGATCGTCCCGCACCAGCGCCGTGATGGAATGCAGGCTGTTGAAAAGAAAATGGGGATTGAGCTGTCCACGCATGGCTTCCATTTCCGCCCGGATGCGAAGGCGGTCGGATTCGACGGCCGCTAGTTCTTTTTCCTGCATTTCCCGGGACATGCGGATGGCGTGGAACACGGCGGCCTGAAGGCCGCAGATCAGCAGATCCATCAGCAAGCCCAGGACGGACCACCGCCGCACAACCGACAAAATCATTTTCCAGCTCGTCAGGAACCAGAGAAATCCCAGGAACGTCGCTTGCCAGATTGCGCCGGAGGCGAAAACCACCGCGAATTGCGTCGTGGCGAATTTGACCGGCCGCAGCGAACGCCACGGCACGCGCTCCATCAGCCACCACGCGATGGCGTTCACCAAAATCCCGGGCAAAATGTGAACGGCCGCATCACGACAGGCCAGGATACAACCTCGCTTGTAGAACTGGAACATGCCCACCGCATAAAATACGAAGACAGGTGTCCATACCGCTCCATAGAGAAGGGCGCCACGGACGCGCCTGGATCGGCGAGGGGTCATTCCGCTTTTTGGCGAAGAATCGGCGAGAAAGCAAACTTGACGCCAGCGTTCACGTTACGCGGTTCACGGTTGGTTGTTCGCCTGGGCAAGGTTCTTTTGCAGGGTCGTGTTCAGAGGGAACTTTGCGGCGCCGAGCTGCCAGGTCTGGATGGCTTTGTCGTTCTGTCCGGCGGCCTGGTACTGCTTGCCTAATATAACGTAGGTCTGGGCAAATTCCGGCTGGAGTGGCATCGTTTCCTGTTGGGTGACCAGGCTCGATAACATCTGGATCACTTCCGGCCCTTTGTTCAACGCCGGCGGCCAATGGGACAGCGAAGCGGCCTTTTCAAACTGCGCCTCCCAATTTGTTGGATCGATTTTAAGCGCCTGGCCGAAGTTTTGGTCAGCCTGTAAAGCGAGGATGTCGACTTCAGTTTCATTTTCGCCGGTTTCTCGCAAAGATTTTATCTTGGCGAGTTCCGCCTCGCCCAACGCGAGCGAAAGGGTCGCGTCATCTGGGTTGTCGGCGGCGAGTTCTTTTAGCCCAACGATGACATCGTCGAGTTCTCCGGCCTGCCGCAATGCGTCCCATAAGGCCTTTCTCTCTCCGAATCCAGTTTGAGGTGAAGTCAATGTGTCGATCGCGTTCGCGATAGCGAGGACCGCTCTGTCCGGCTTCGAGTCGGACGACGCCGGCGGGGTGCGGGATGGGGGCGGCAGAGAACGATTCGGAAGCGCCGGCCGAGACGGCTCCCGATTTGCGGCAGGCTCGTCGGCCTGGGCCATTGGCCCCGGCGGAGGATCAGATCTTTGATGGGTGATGATTTCACCGGCCGCTACGGCGAGCAGACCCAAGAATAGAACGATCAGAATCGTTTTCATGATCGCCGAAGTAATTCTTGGCTCCGGCGGACGCGAACCTCCTTCGGTGAAACGCCGTTTTAGACCGGTGAAATGCCGGCGACTTTGTCGAACTCAGAACTCAGAACTCAGAACTCAGAACGCTGAACGCTGAACGCCGAACGCTGAACGCTGAACGCCGAAATTGGGCATGCCAAGCCGAGAAGTTATTGTCGATCTAACGATACGGTTTGAATTCAGCCGTCAATGATAGGGCGGAGATCCCAAATTTTACCGCGGATTGCACGGATGGACCCGTATAAATGGAATGACCCGTGAAGAATGACCAATTACCAATTACCAATCACCAACTACCAATCACCAACTACCAATCACCAACTACCAATTACAAATTACCAATTACCAGGCATCGTGCCAGATGGCCGAGAATGCCAACGGCACGCTCGATGGACGCGTTCCACGGGTACCCGCAGTTGATGCGGATGTAATTCCTAAAATGTCCGATCGGCGAAAACATCGGTCCGGGCGCGATGCTGATGCCCGCCTCGCGCGCCTGCTTGAAAAGCTTAATGGAATCCACCGAGCCTGGCAGTTCGCACCATAGTAAAAATCCGCCCTTCGGACGCGACAGAGAGAT
>JBEKQH010000077.1:0-7261 GCA_049519915.1 Opitutaceae bacterium | reverse complement strand
TACTTTTTCGTGACATCCGGCCATCCTACCGGCTCGGCGCTTATGGGCACTTATTTGCGGGACACTGCACTAGCAGTGTGTCGGACTTCGTCCTCCACACTGCTTAGCCAAAATGGCTCCGCCATTTTGGAACTGGCTGGCAGCGACGGACGTTTTTTTGGGGTTTTGCCCGGGCGCCGATCAAATTATTGATCGGTCACCCAAGGGCTCCTGCGGGTGTGGCCCACGATTGCAGGCCGGGGTTGACGCTGTGGGCGGGGTGACCTCACCCCGCGAGAACGTGGGATTCCTCGTTGCACTCGGAATGACAATGTGCGGGATGAGGTCGCCCCGCCCACAACCAGAGGAAATTTGGCCCGGCGAGCCCGAATTTCGGTTGATTGTCGGTCCGCTTCTGTCCGAACTTGCTCGCCAGTATTTTTATGAACGACCCGCAAATCCTCAAGAACCTGAAGCCCACCAAGGAATTTTTCATCGGCATCGACTCGGACGGCTGCGTCTTCGACGTGATGGAACTGAAACACAAGGAGTGTTTCGCGCCGATGTTCATCAAACATTTCCGCCTCCAGACGGTGAACAAATACGCCCGCGAAGTCTGGGACTTCGTCAATTTGTACTCGAAGACGCGCGGCGCCAACCGGTTTCAGGCCCTGGCGCGCGCCCTGAACCTTCTGCGCGAACGCAAGGAAGTCATCGCTCGCGGGGTGGCCGTGCCTTCCACGACAGAGCTGGAAGCGTGGATGGCCCGCTCCGGGAACCTGAGCAATGCGGCGCTCAAAAAGGAAGTCGAAGCCGGCCACCAGGCGCTGGCGCCGGCGCTGGCCTGGTCCCAAGGCGTCAACCAGATGGTGGCGGAGCTCGACGCCAGCGTCCCGCCGTTCCCCTTCGTCCGCGACAGCCTGCAAAAGATGGTTGAGCGCGCCGACGTCATCGTCGTGTCGCAGGCCCCGTCGGAAACGCTGGCCCACGAATGGAAGGAACACGGCATTGACCGATACGTGCGCATTCTGGCCGGACAGGAACTCGGCACCAAAGGTGAGCACATCCGGCTCGCCGCCGGCGGGAAATATCCGCCCGAGCGCATTCTGATGATCGGAGACGCGCCCGGAGACTTTAAGGCGGCCCGCAGCAACCAAGCTCTGTTTTATCCCATCGTGCCGGGGCGTGAAGAAGCGTCCTGGGAGAGACTCCTCAAGGAAGGCTTGGATCGTTTCCACGCGGGCACGTATGCCGGCGCCTATGAGGCCGGGTTGATTAAGGAATTTGACGCTTCGCTCCCGGAGAAACCGTGTTGGTAAAAGTTAACAGGTAACAGGTATCAGGTAACAAGTGACAAGTATCAAGGAAGTCTGCCCTTGCACCGACACTCAAAGAATCCTGTTACTTTTTACCTGATACCTGATACCTGATACCTGCCACCTGATACCTGATACCTGATACCTGATACCTGATACCTGATACCCCCTTCCCGTTCCCGTGATTCGCTCCTTTTCCACCCTTGGTTGTCCGGATTTTACGTTGGAGGAGGCTTTCGCGCTGGCGGAGGGCGAGGGGATCGACGCGGTCGAGTTGCGCGCGCTCGGCGGCCGCGTGGATCTGCCGGCGTATTTAAAAGATAAATACGGCACGCCGGCGGCGCTGGCGGACAAAGTCCGCGGGCGGTCGGCGCAGATCGTGAGTTTCGGCACCTCGCTGCGAGCCACGGAGGCCGGGCCGGCGGAACGCGAACAGTTTCTCGAATTCGTGCCCTGGGCCGAGGCTGTCGGGGCGCGCTGGCTGCGGATTTTTGACAGTGAAAAAGGCATGGACGCGGCCGATTATGCCCGGGCCGCAACGACGATGCGGTGGTGGCGCGAACAGCGGGCGGCGGCCGGGTGGCGGGTGGACGTCATGGTCGAGACGCACGGATCCATGACGACCACCGCGACGATCCGGCGGTTTTTGGAGGAGGCACCGGGCGCGTCGATTTTGTGGGACACCCACCACACCTGGAAAAAGGGCGGCGAAGATCCGCTGGAAACCTGGCGCGCGATCCGCGCGAACGTCGTGCATGTGCACGTGAAAGACAGCATTAGCCTACCGAGTGGGCGCCATCCTTTCACCTTCGTTTTGCCGGGCGCGGGAGAATTCCCGATGGCGTCGCTGGCGCCGGTATTGCGGGCCGAGTTTGACGGCGCCGTGAGCCTGGAATGGGAGAAATTATGGCATCCCTCGCTGCCACCGCTCGCCGAGGCGCTGGCGGCCGCCACCGAGCGGAATTGGTGGTAGGAGCTTGCGGCAGATCGAAGCTATTTAACCGCGAATAAACGCAAAGGGACGCGAATAAGATTACAGTCAGAGAAAGGCAGGGCGGGTTATCCCTAACCCTCCTGTCATTCCGAGGGAAACGAGGAATCTCCGGTTGAAGGAGATCCTTTGCCTTCGCTTCTAGGAAACAGCCTCTGTTTCTTTCCCGTCGGGGGCAAAACTCCGTTTTGCGTTGGGAGCTGCCAATGAACGGGTATACGCGGTGTCGCCCATTTGTCATCCAGAGCGCCAGCGAAGGATCTCACAAGAGCAGAAATATATGTGAGATTCCTCGCAAGGCTCGGAATGACAATGAGAAGACGCGTCGAGCTTAAACAGTTCATTGGCTTGTTTCAGGCAACCCCGGCAAGTCGGGGTTGCTCAGGGTCTCCGAATGAAAAAATAAAGGATAGGTCGCAAAAGCATGCTGAATTGGACGTTTTCGAGTTAAGCATTTTTTGGCGTTTGGCCATTGGTGTTTGGGATTTGTACCGGCCGCACCGCCTCGCTCGCGGCTAAAATCGTGTGTTGTGTTGGCCAGCATGGTTTTTTAACAGACTGTTTTAGCGCGCCGATGCCATACGGGCGCGAAAGAATTTCACCAGCGCGTCGAAGCGGTCCTCCTCGGTGGTCACGACCAGGCGGCTGCGGCGG
Source organism: Opitutaceae bacterium (assembly GCA_049519915.1). GTDB lineage: Bacteria > Verrucomicrobiota > Verrucomicrobiia > Opitutales > Opitutaceae > DASRHD01. Next base: position 4,321 of record JBEKQH010000077.1, on the reverse strand, counting down.
TCGGGAAAATGTAAGGCCCAGGCCGCCTCGCGGGCCGCCCGCCATTGCGCGTGCGCCGCTTGTTGCGCGGCCGAGCCGTCGAGCGTGACCAGGCGTCCGGCGAGCGGATCGTAGGCGGCCAACGTTTGACCGGCGGGCAGCGCGCGTTCCCAGGGATCGTCGACGCGGAACCCCATGGTGTTATATCGACGCTGGAGCACCGGCCAGCCATCGGGCGCGGGCCGGGCGGGAAAATCGCCTAGCCAGACAAGAATGGTGTGTTTCGGCATGGCCCGATAAAGGAGGCGCCAAGGAATATGGGCGGAAGCCGGGAGCCGGGAGTCGAGCGCCGAGAGCCCCGGCGCAGCCTGGCCGAGCAACGTCGCGGCGGCCTGCAGGATCGACCCGCGGCCACGCACGGGTTCGCGAAAGATGTGGCCGTCCGGCGTGGCATGGACGAAACCGACCCGATCGCGGTTTACCGCCCCGAGAAGCATGACGAGGCCGGCGAGCTCGAGCAGCGCCTCGCGTTTCGAGAGCGCGCCGGAACCGAATTGAAGGCTCGGCGAGTCTTCGAACACGATCAACAGCGCGACTTCGCGCTCCTCGACGAATTTTTTCCGATAGGGATCGCCGAGGCGTGCGGTGACGTTCCAATCGATATCGCGCACGTCGTCCCCGAACTCGTATTTCACCACTTGGTCGAACTCCATGCCGCGGCCGCGAAAAGCCGAGCGGTATTCGCCGCTGAGCACGGTCTCGACCGCGTGGCGGACACGCCACTCCAGACGGCGCAAGAGCGCAATGGGCGCGGAAGGCTGAAAGGCTGAATCAGCACGCTTAGGAGCGGGGTCTTTCATTTTTCAGTCCTTCAGTCTTTCAGCCTTTCCCCGCCGGCACCGGCGTGGTCTCCAGAATCCGGGCCACGGTCTTGTCCGGCGTAATTTCCTCGGCTTCGGCTTCATAGCTGAGGCCGATGCGGTGGCGGAGCACGTCGGGGGCCAGCTCCTGCACCAGGGCGGGGTCGACATACTCTTTTCCGCGCAACCAGGCCAGCGCCCGGCCGGCCTGGAAGAGCGCCAACGAAGCACGCGGCGAAGCGCCGAACGTGAGAGTGGGTCGCTTGCCGTTGGTTCCCGGCTCGGCCAGCGCCCGGGTGGCGCGGACGAGCGAGAGGATATAGCCCTGCACCGCCGGCGACACGTGGATTCGATCGATCTCGACCCGCAACGAGAGCAGCTCTTCGCTACTGGACACGGCGTTTAGTGCGGGCTGATGGGTGACCTGGCCCCACCGCGCGAGCATGCTGACCTCTTCCTCCGCACTCGGATAGCCGACAAGGAGCTTGAACAAGAACCGGTCGGTTTGCGCCTCGGGGAGCGGGTAGGTGCCTTCCTGCTCGATCGGATTTTGGGTCGCCATCACGAAAAACGGGTTGGGCAGCGGATGGGTCTGTCCACCGATGGTGACCTGGCGCTCCTGCATCCCCTCGAGCAGGGCGCTCTGCACCTTGGCCGGGGCGCGGTTGATTTCGTCGGCCAGGACGAGATTGGCAAAAATCGGCCCGCGGTGCGGTGTGAACGATCCATCCTTGGGCGAAAATATCATGGTGCCGACGACATCGCTGGGCAGCAGGTCGGGCGTGAACTGGACGCGTTCGAACTGGACGCCGAGCGCCGTGCCGAGCGATTTAATGAGGAGGGTTTTCGCGAGACCGGGCATGCCCTCCAGGAGCACGTGGCCGTTGGCCAGAAGCGCGACGAGCAAACGCTCGACCGTGGCCTCCTGGCCGATGACGGCCTGGCCGATTTCATCACGGAGTTTTTGGGACCAAGCGGGACCGGTAAGCATAGGATATTAGAATTGGAAGCTAGTAAAAACGTCGGGAATTCGGGGGGCGAGGGAAAGTTTTTCGTGGGGTTTGACTAGAACAAGCCGCATAGGTTTCACTCTTATTGCAATTTGACATGAATCGCGATATTGAGACCCGCCTTACGGCCTTGGGAGTTCGAATGGCCGACGTGGAAGAGCGGTTTATCCGCGGCTCGGGTCACGGCGGGCAGAAGATCAACAAGACCTCCTCCTGTGTCTGTCTCCGCCATAGCCCGACGGGAATTGAGGTACGCTGCCAGCGGGAACGCTCCCAGACCGTCAACCGGGAGCTGGCTTGGATGGAATTGTGCGCGAAGCTGGCGGAGCGGCAGCGCGCCCGGGTGGCGATGCGGCAAGACGAAAGGCAAAGAAACCTCCGGCGTCACCGCCAGAAGAGCCACGGGCAGAAAGTGCGGATGATAGAGTCGAAAAAACACCGGGCGTCGATCAAGTCGCGCCGGGGTCGGGCCGATAACGAATGATTCGGCTGGCTGCGAAAAAAATGGCTGTATCTGTAGACAAGGATTGTCTTCGGCCTTTTGCGCCGTTTAACCGTGGGTCGAAATTTCCCCTGACCGATATATGCCCATGCGCCGAGTAGCCCCCCAGACCTCGTCGATCGCAGGCCCGCGGCATGGGCTGGCGGCGGGTGCTGTTCTCCGGCTTCTGCTCATCGGGTTCTTGCTGCTGGTTTTCAACGGATGTGCGACCCCGCCAAAATCCGTTCCTCCTCCGCCTCCGAAAATTTTACCCCCAGCGGCCACCGCGCCGCCGCCGGCTCCGGTGCCGGTGAAGGAAACACGGTCGCTGACACCGGTCCCCCAGCGGTCGCCGTTGCCGCCCGCCAAGGCAACGCCGCCGGCGCCCGTTGTCCCTCCGGCGACCCCCCAAGGCGAGATCGTCGTAGCCATCGAATCACGGCCCGATGGCGCCCTCATCGTGGTGAACGACATTCCGATCGGGAAGGCGCCGCAGCGTCTTAAAGTACAGACCACGTCCCTGGGATTTTTTCGCGACTATATGACGGTCAAGGCTCGTTTTTTGGCCACCAGCCCGGATGAGACCTCCACCACGGTGGAAGAAGATTGCACGCCGCTGAAAAAAATTCCCGGCGCGATTTTTTTCACGCCCCAAGGCGCGCAGTGGCGACCGTAGCGGACGGACGCCAAAATGGAGAATGATACGATCCGATGTCGTCGGACCGAGGTCGGATCCTTCATGCCTTGAATTCCGGCGCGGTGAGGGTCTTGGGGGTTTCGTCGACGAGGCGGGGTTCCGGAATTTTCTTTTCGCTTCCGGCGCCGAGCTTTTCGAGTTTGCGCCCGGTGACGAGAACCTGGCTTTCCGTCTGATAGACGGTGCGGTTGTAGGCTTCGACCGCTTGCGTAAGACGCTGGCCGAGGTCGTCGAGATTTCGAGCGACGGAGGCGACGCGTTCGTGGAGTTCGAGCCCAAGCTTGCGGATATCGTCGGCGTTTTTTGAAAGCGCTTCTTGTTTCCAGCCGTAAGCGGCCGCTTTGAGGAGTGCGATGAGCGTGGCGGGCGAAGCGAGGATGACGCCGACGTTGGTACCGCGTTCAAAGAGGTCGGGTTCGTAGCGGAGGGCGGCGCTGTAAAAGGCTTCCCCGGGGATAAAAAGTACGACGAACTCGGGCGAAGGTTGGATCGCCCGCCAGTAGGCTTTGTTGCCAAGGGCGTCGATGTGGCCGCGGACAACGCGGGCATGTTCGACAAATTTTGCTTTGCGGACGGCTTCGTCGCCGGCTTCGAGCGCTTCGAGATAGGCCTGCATGGGCGCCTTGGCGTCGACCGCAATGGATTTGCCGCCGGGCAGGCGAATGATCATGTCGGGGCGGACGTCGCCGGCAGCTTCCTGCTGAATGAAGTCGACGTTTTCGACCATGCCGGACAGTTCGACCACCCGCTGCAATTGGAGCTCACCCCAACGGCCGGCCGTGCTGGTGGAGCGGAGCGAGCGCGAGAGCTTGGTCGTCTCGGACTGGAGCGAGGTCTGGGCGGTGGCGAGGCCTTTGAGCTGTTCGGTGAGCGAGCCGTAGGCTTCCTTGCGGGCGTTTTCGAGGGCGCCGATTTTGACGTCCACTTTTTCCAGCGAATCGCGGAGCGGCTTGACCAGCGAGTCGATGGCTTGCTGGCGCGAGGCGAGGTCCCCTTTGGCGCCTTCCTGAAATTTTTCCAACGTGGCGTGGGCGAGCTTGAGAAAGGATTCATTGTTGCTTTTCAGCGCTTCGGCGCTGAGGGCCTTGAACTCATGGGCGAGCCGGGTATGGGCATCGCGCTCGGCGGAAAGCAGCGTTTCGAGACGGGATTTTTCCCCGGCGGATTTCTTGCCCAGCCAGAGCCAGACAATGAGGGCGGCGAGGAGGGCGGCGACGAGGGAAACAAGAATCGTCATAGGCCGAGCGTGGCGGACGGCCTGCCGCAGCTCAAGTCCGGCGCAAAAGAAAGAGAG
>JBEKQH010000076.1:0-7295 GCA_049519915.1 Opitutaceae bacterium | reverse complement strand
CGCCTCAGCCAATGAAAAAGGCCCAACGTGGCCGGTTGCGCCGCTGAATCCGACAAAAATGGCCGTTCGATAAAAAAGCGGTTCGCCCGGCGCCTCATGACGGGTCAAGATCGTATTATCGGATGAGCCGCGAGAATAAAGTCACCATGGCCGATGTGGCCGCCGCCGCCCGGGTTCATGTCTCGACGGTTTCGCTGAGCCTCCGCAATAGCCCACTGATTCCGGAACCCACCCGGCGGCGAATCTTGGCCGCTGCCGCCAAACTGGGCTATCGGCCCGATCCGTTGGTTTCCGCTTTGATGCGGCGGCGGCGGACCGGACGCCGCGCGGAAAGCCATGCCGTCTTGGCTTTCGTCACCGCGTTCCCCTCTCGCGCAGGATGGCGGAAAACCTCGCCGATGTTTGGCGAATATTTCAACGGGGCCCGCCGCCGGGCCGAGGAAACGGGCTACCGCTTGGAAGAATTCTGGCTGCCGCCGGAGGGCATGTCGCCGCAGCGTTTCAGCGATGTCCTGTTTCACCGCAGCATCCATGGACTGCTGCTGGCCCCGCTTCCAAATCCGGCCCGGCCGCTCAATCTTGCGTGGGAGAATTTTTCGGCCGTCGCGCTCGGCCTGACCCACTGGAGACAGTCTTTGCATTGCATCACCCACGATCATTATCACTCGATGTTGATAGCGATGAACCGCTGCCACACCCTCGGTTATCGGCGCATCGGCCTGGCCGTGAGCCAGCTAGCCAGCAGCAAAGTCGAGGACATCTGGCTGGCCGCCTATCTGTTGAAATGCCGGGAGCTCTCCCTCGGCGAAGCGCCTCCGCCGTTGTTGGCCGACATTTGGAAGGAAGAAACCGTACAGGCTTGGTACCAACGCTATCGTCCGGACGTTATTATTTCGACCAATCCCCGGGAATTAAGCGGGTGGCTCGCCCATTGGGGCCTACACCCGCCGGATGACGTGGGCCTGGTGAATTTGGGCGGAACCCGCGCGGGCGAACCGGTCACCAGTATCTTGCAAAGTTCCGAAACCATCGGTGCGCGCGCAATCGACCTGCTGGTCAATGCGATCGAGCACAATGAACATGGGACGCCGACCGCGCCCAGCACCATGCTGGTTCCCGGACAATGGAACGAAGGCCAGACCTTGCGCCAGCAGTAGGATGCGCCTACCGCACATAACGCACCAACGCAAAAGCGGCGGGCCTCGAAGGCCCGCCACTTTGTTTTGCGGATTGGAATCAGAGTGCCCCTGTGGTTTGCCCAGCAAAAGTTTTAGTCCATGAAAATTCGCGGCCGTGAACTATGGATTGAGATTATTTGCCGTTAGCGAGCAGCCGGCCGGCGTTGAATTCACATCGAGGTTCCAGTGGTCCAGGCTGGTCGCGGTGTTCGCCGTGCTGCGAAAGGCGTAGTTAAGGCCCACCGTCTGCTCCGAGCCGCCGGCTGGAGTCACATAGACCGAGTAGGTGTGAGCGGTCACGTTCACGACCAGACGGAAGTGATAGGCGACATTGGCCGAATAGCTGATGGATGAGCTGCCGTAGGCCGTCCCGTTGTAGGCATCGATCTGGCCGGTTGGATTGAAGCGCGCGATGCACGCCAGATTGCCATAGCTCGTGGCGGCTCCGCTGGATAGGCCCACCACCGCATTCTCCGGCGAGACCGAGGGAGTGGCGTCGAACGTGGCCGTGAACGTCCCGGTCGCGGCCGGGCTGATCGCCAAGGCATGGAAGCCGTCGCCCGAAGAACCGGTCAGCGTCCGGTTGACGCTGGCGATCGTATACGTCGCGCCGGTGACTGCACTGTCGGTGAAGCCGCTTTCGAAGGCGATGGCTTTCAATGTCGTGGTGCCGCCGATGTTCAGTGGACCGGAGTAAACCGTGCCATTGGTCTCGGAGGGGGTGCTGCCGTCCGTCGTATAACGGATGGACGCGCCGCCGGTGGAATCGCCGATGGCCACCGACTGCGCGCTGGTATAGGTGCCGCCGCCGGGGCTGAAGGACGGCGGGCTGACCTGCGACGGGGGCGGTGAGCCGCCCGCGGAGAGATTGGCCACGCTCAGCGAGCAGCCGGCCGGCGTTGAATTCACGTCAAGGTTCCAGTGGTCCAGGCTGGTCATGGTGTTCGCGGTACTGCGGAAGGCAAAATTAAGGCCGACCGTCTGCTCGGATCCGCCCGCCGGGGTCACATAAACCGAGTAGGTGTGCGCGGAGAGATTTACGACCATGCGGAAGTGGTACGATACGTTGGCTAAATACGAGGTGGCCGCCGTCCCATAGGCCGTGCCGTTATAGGCATCGATCCCGCCGGTCGGATTAAAGCGCGCGATACAGGCCAGATTGTTGTAGCTCGTGGCGGCTCCGCTGGACAGGCCGACGACCGCGTTCTCCGGCGAAGCCGAGGGCGTCGCGTCGAAGGTGGCCGTGAACGTCCCGGTCGCGGCCGGGCTGATCGCCAAGGCATGGAAGCCGTCGCCGGAGGTGCCGGTCAAGGTGCCCCCGGTCGAAGCAATCGAATACGTGGCGGAAGCGACCGAGCTGTCGACAAACCCGCTCTCGGCGCCGATGGCCTCGATCGTGACGGTCCCACTGTTGACCGGAATCGGGCCATTATACACGGCCGACGAGGGGGTCGGTGTCGTGCCGTTCGTGGTATAGTAAATCGTGGCTCCGGCCGTCGAATCGCCGATCGAGACACTCTGCGCGCTGGCAAAACTGCCGGCCCCGGGGTTGAAGGTCGGCGTGGCGACGGTGGGAGCAATAACCGTGTAAGTGTCCGAGACGATGGGCGACGGCTGGAATCCGTTTTCGGCGGCAAAGAACTGCAGAACCGTCGCGCGGGTGAGGGTGATTGGACTGCCGTACACATTCGAGGCGGTGGTCGGTGTGCTGCCATCCGTGGTATAGTAAAGCGTCGCGCCGGCTTGGCTGTCGCTCAAGGCCACGGTCACCGAACCCGTGTAGGTGCCCCCGGGCGGGTTGGCCGTTGGCGAGGCGATTTGCGGCGACAAATCGATCGTATACGCGGCCGAGGTGACGGACGAATTGGTGGCACCGCTCTTGGTCGCCAAGGCTTCGATGTTGACGGTGCCGCTGGCGACCACGATCGGACCGCTATAGATGGCGGAGGACGTGGTCGGCGTGGTGCCGTTGGTCGTGAAGTAAATCGTGGCGCCACTGGTCGGGTCGCTGATCGAGACGTTCTGCGCCGCGGTGTAGGTGCCTCCGCCGGGGCTGAACACCGGGGCGGCCACCTGGGTCGGCGCAGGGCCGTTCAAGGCGGTAAAGAGCACGATCGCCCCGTCGCTGGTCCCGTCCACATCGTCTTGATTATAATTTCCGGCTTTGAAATACAAGGGGTACGAGTCCCATTTCTCGGAGGACGTATCCGCCAACGTGTACGAATAGGTATGGCCACCGTCCTTGTTAATGACGACCGTAACCGTCACCTTCCGATTCTGCCACTGGATGGTATAGTCGATCTCATCGCCGAGCTTGGCCACGGCCACCGGACTGAACTCGGAGTAAACCTCGTTGCTGCCCACGGTCGTCTTGTTCCCCGCAATGAGGGTCCCGTAGGCGACCGATTTGCCGCTGGAGTCGGTTCCATCCACCATCCAACGCAGTTTGAGGGCTTCCGCTCCGGTGATCGGATCGTCGCCATGAATCTGCCCGATGATGGTGCTGCCGCTCTTGGGTCCCTGCATGACCCGGCACGTTGCGGTTTCAACGTGCATCGACGTGTCGGTCGCAGGATACTCCCGCAGGTCGCGCAATTCCGTGCGCAAGTGGGTTGTGTTGCTGCTCGTTTCGCATCCGCCTTGATCGGGGCACCAGAAGACCATCGCGCCATAATAGGCCGGGTAGCTTGGGACGCCTGACGGAAGACTCGGCGCGTTTGTATAAAAACAGTGGGTGGCGGAGTCGGTATCCTGATAGGTGGCCAGTTGGGGCTGGGAGATCACGGTGTCGCTGCCATTGTCGCACGGCCAGGCCTGCAACTGAAAATCGGTCAGGTCGAAGTTTTGACCGGGGGCGACGCCGGAATTCAGCGCCAGCGCGCGGGGCCCGGAAAGCGAAGAGAGAGCGACGATGGCCAGCCAGGCGGCCAGACGGGAATTATTTAGGGGTGACATAGAACAGTCGTGTTTCTGCAATTAGGGGTGGGATCGACCTGCGCGTTTGCCTAGGCAAATACGTAGATCGATCGCGAACGGGGTTTAACCAGGGGTAACGTGATCATGCAAAATACATCGGGAGGACCGCGAACGTCCGTTTATTCGCATCGTTGAACCCCCTATGTTCCTGATTGTGATTCCATTTAACACACCCATTCTGGCCTGGCCGGCTTCGCGGATCGCCCGGCCCAGCCTTTCCCCCATGCTTTTCCTGCCCGTGGCTCATTTTGATCTTCGCGCGTTCGAGCGAGCCCGCGTCGTGCATATCGCCGAAGCGGTGCTCAACGACGAGCCGCGGACGATTACCTCCGTCCTCAACCCGCGCAGTTCGGGCGGACCCCACGATTTTTCTTCCGAGGGCGACTATTGGTGGCCCGATCCAAAAAATCCCGAAGGGCCTTACGTTCGACGCGATGGGGAGAGCAATCCGGCCAATTTCGTCGCTCATCGCCTGCTGTTGATGCGCTTTGCGCGGGAGGAAGGAGCCCTGCTCGCGGCCTACGACCTGACACACGAGGAGAAATTTGCCGCGGCCGCCACCCGCCATCTCCGCGCCTGGTTCATCGATCCGGCCACCCGGATGAACCCGAACCTGCAGTTCGCCCAGGCGATCAAGGGCGTCTGCCCGGGTCGAGGCACGGGCCTCATCGACACGGTGCATCTGGCCGAAATGGCTGTGGGCATCCCCGTGCTGCGCGGGTCGGCCGCCTTCACTCCCGCCGACGAGGCGGCGGTCACCGATTGGTTCCGCCGCTACCTCATCTGGATGCGGACGAGCCCTGATGGCATAGCCGAGCGCGAGGCCGACAACAATCACGGGACCTGCTGGACGTTGCAGGCGGCCGCCTTTGCCCGCCTGACCGGCGATCAATCCGTCTTGGCCGAGTGCCGCCGCCGATTCATCGGCCTCCTGCTGCCCGGACAAATGGCGGTTGACGGCAGCTTTCCGCGCGAGCTCGCCCGCACCAAACCCTATAGCTATTCCCTCTTCAACCTCGATGCCATGACCGCGCTGGCGGATATCCTTTCGACCCCGTCGGAAAATATGCTCGCCTTTCGGCTGCCCGACGGACGCGGCCTGGTGCGTGGAATCGAGTTTCTGGCGCCTTATGTGGCGGACAAGTCGAAATGGCCGCATCCTCCCGACGTGATGTACTGGGCCCAATGGCCGATGCGGCAAGCTTCCCTCATCTTTGGTTACGCAACGACGGGAAATCTCGCGTGGCTCGACACCTGGAAACGACTGCCGGCCGATTCCGGCGTCGAAGAAGTCCGCCGGAACTTGATCGTTCGCTTCCCCACCCTGTGGATCCGGCCGCTGCCCTAAATTTTCAGCTTCTCAGTCTTTCAGGCCTTCTTCCGCCATGCCGCTTCATCTCAAAGCTCAGCCCAACCACAACCAGCCTATTGTCGCGCCGGGCCAAACCGCCGCCGACCGCTGTTATTTCAATTTGCTGCACGTGCCCGCGGGTGAATCCGTCTCACTGCGCGTGCCCGGCTTCGAAACGCTTTATGTCGTGATGTCGGGATCGGTGGACATTACGGCCGGCCCGCAGCGTTTCTCCAAAGTCGGACAGCGCGAAGACATCTGGTCGGGCCCGGCCGACTCCGTTTACGCCGGCACCGGCACGGATGTCGTCGTCACGGGACAGGCCGCGCAGAGCGAGGTGGCCGTGGCCGGCGGGCGCTGCGACCTGTCGTTCAGGCCGTTTCGCGTTGAACCGGCCGCCGTGCAAATGGTGGACGTCGGCTCGCGTGAAACCCATTCCCGCCGCCGGATCTTCCACCTCCTTGGCCAGAACGCGGCGGGACGCGCCGGCCCTCTTCTGGTCAGCGAACTCTTTGCCGATCCCGGCTGCTGGTCGGGCTATCCGCCGCACAAACACGATGAGGAAAGACCGCCGGAAGAGACGAATTTCCAGGAAATTTATCATTACCGTTTTCGGCCCGAGTCCGGCTTCGGCGCACAATACTGTTACGAGCCGGGCCGAGCGCCGCAGGTCGTTATGACCGGGCACAAGGATACCTTCGTGGTTGACCGCGGGTACCATCCGACCGTCACGTCGCCGGGACACGAAGAATATATTTTTACCATTCTAGTCGGCGTGGAACAGCGTTCGCTGATCCAGTACTTCGATCCCGCCCATCGCCATTTAATGGAGGCCATTCCCGGTCTTCAGGCCATGCGCGACAAATTTAGAGGCTGACCGCGGAAAGACACGGAGGGTCAGGCACCCATGAGCGACGCTCGATCCACGCTTCCGCCGGCCGGCGAACGTCCCTGGCGCTGGGTGATTATCGCCCTGATCTTTTTCGGCACCCTGATCAATTACATCGACCGGCAGACGATCTCCGTGCTCGGGCCGGTGGTGCGGCACGACCTCGGATTGAGCAATACCCAGTACGGCCGCATCGGGGCCCTCTTCTTGCTGACCTATTCGCTCTCCATGTGGCTCTGGGGGGCGGTGTTCGACCGATTAGGCAACCGGCTCGGATTTTCGATCGCGATCGCACTCTGGTCGGTCGCGGAAACGGCCCACGCCTTCGCTCGCGGCCTGGGCAGCCTGAGTCTGGTGCGCGGGTCGCTCGGCCTCGGCGAAGCGGGCAACTGGCCAGGCGCCACGCGCACAATCGCCGCCTGGTTCCCCGCACGACAGCGGGCTCTGGCCATGGGCATCGCGAATGCCGGGGCCTCCATCGGCCCGGCCCTCGCCCCGCCCATCGTCGTCTGGCTCCAGCTTAGCTATGGCTGGAAACCCGCCTTTGTGGCGACCGGCGCTCTGGGCTTTCTGTGGCTGCTGGCCTGGCTGGCACTTTATCCGCGGCGTGGCGCCATGACGGCGGACGACCCACCGGCGGCGTCTCCCGTCCGCCACGACCGGGTGCCCTGGCCGGTTCTTTTGCGCCGTCGCGAAGTGTGGGGAATCATTCTGGCGCGTTTCTTCGGCGATCCGATCTGGTGGCTTTACTTGAACTGGCTGGCCAACTACCTCTCCGACGTCCGCCATTTCAGTCTCGCGCAAATCGGCCTTTCCGCATCGCTGCCCTTTTTTGTCGCGGGACTCGGGGCCATGTCCGGGGGCTGGCTCTCGGGATCCCTCATCCGGCGCGGCTGGAGCG
>JBEKQH010000075.1:0-7320 GCA_049519915.1 Opitutaceae bacterium | reverse complement strand
CCCCCAGTCGGGCGAAGTGTCCATCGATTGCGTCTACAACCCGAAGTATGGCTTTTATCCGCTGGCGACAAAAAACCCCGGACATAAATGGCTGGTGATCCCCGCCACCCTGAATGAATACACGTTTTACGTAAATGACGCTCCGGTGACGGTGGATGTCCCGGAAGACTTCGATTTTCGGAGATTATTGATCGACGCTTTTTCCCATGGCGACGAAGCGGCCTATTTGCAGTGGTCAAAGGACGAACAGGCCCGCGCCGAGCAGGTCGTCGAACAGATCGATGCGGAACATGCAGCGCGGGCGCAACGATTCGAGGTCGGTGCAGCCGCGCGGGCCGGCCAGCCGATGCTGTCGTTCGACGTTTTGGCGGGCGATATGCTTTTTGTGGACCGCTTCAGCTATCATTTTATGCGGCCCAAGGTTGGGAGCGGCTTTGTCTTCCGCACCAGGAACATCGCCGGGCTCCAAAACAGCCCTATTTCGTCCGACACCTATTTTATCAAGCGTCTGGTCGGCGTGCCGGGCGACATCCTTGAGATCCGCCAGCCCGTGCTCTATCGCAACGGGCAACCGATCACGGGTGCAGCGTCCTTTCCGAAGGAATTCCGGCAAATCGACGGCTATCCCGGCTATCGCAACAAGGAATATGGCGATCCCTACCAAATCTATCTCACGGCGCCGGGAGAAACCGTGACCGTGCCCGCCGGCAATTATTTCGCGATGGGCGACAATTCGTCCAACAGCGAGGACAGCCGCTACTGGGGCTTTGTCCCGGCCCGGGAGGTCGTCGGCCGGCCCTTGTTCGTGTATTATCCCTTCAGCCGCCGCTGGGGCCTGCCGAAGTAGGCGCGGCGGTTTGCTCAACGCCTCGTAATGGCACCTTTCAAAAGTCATGCCTGCAAAAATCCATCCCACTGCCGTGATTGAACCAACGGCCGAGCTCGGCCGCGATGTCGAGATCGGCCCCTTCGCCTATGTTGGCGGCAAGGTCGTCCTGGGCGAGGGCACCCGGCTTTACCACCACGCCAGCGTCGAGGGCAACACGGTGTTGGGAAAGAATTGCGAGGTGTATGCCTATGCCTGCCTGGGCGGCAAAACGCAGGACCTCAAGTTCAAGGGCGGCCATCCCGGCCTCCGCATCGGCGACCGCAATCAGTTCCGGGAATTTGTCACGGTGCACTCCGGCACCGAAGAGGGCGCAATGACGGTGGTCGGTTCGGACAACGTGCTCCTCGCCTATTGCCATGTCGCGCACGATTGCGTGCTGGGCAACAGCATCGTCATGAGCAATTACGCGGGACTCGCGGGCCATGTTACGGTTGAGGATTTTGCGGTGTTCGGCGCCTATGCCGGCATTCACCAGTTCAGCCGCATCGGCGCCTATGCGATGCTGGCGGCGGGCGCCAAGCTTCGGCACGACATGCCGCCATATTTCATGGGGGACGGAGCGCCGTTGGTGGTGCGCATGATCAACCGGATCGGTCTGGAGCGGAACGGCTTTACCCGCGAACGGCTCGACCGGGTGAAGCAGATCTTTCGCATTCTTTATCGCGATGGGCTTAACCGTTCGCAGGCGCTGGAAAAGCTGCGCGCGCATCCCGAGGCGGCGAGCGCCGAGTTTCGGCACATGCTGGCCTTTGCGGACAAGACCGAACGCGGCTTCGCTCCCGGGGAAGGTTGACGGTCACTTCCAAAATGGCCGAGCCATTTTGGTTAAGCGGCGTGGAGGCAAAGTCCGACACGCCGCTAGGCCGTCCGGCGAGCCATGTTCTCGATCAGGGCGTAAAGGAAGCGCTTGTCGCCGGGCAGCTTGGCCAGCGCCGCGACGGCGGCGTCGGTCCGTTCGCGGGCGAAACGCCGCGAGGCATCAAGGCCGTGAAGCTTCACGAAGGTGGTCTTGCCGGTTTTTGCGTCCTTCCCGGCGGTCTTCCCGAGCGTGGCGGTGTCGGCCGTGGCGTCGAGGATATCGTCGATGATTTGAAAAGCGAGGCCCAGATGGCGGCCGGTCTCGCGCAGCGCACGGAGATCGGTCTCTCCCCCGCCGCCGCAGGAGCCGCCCAGGACGAGCGAGGCCTGGATCATCGCCGCGGTCTTGCTGAGGTGGATGAATTCGAGCTCTTCGGCCGTCGCGTCGGCCTTTTTCTCGGCCAGGAGGTCTTCCATTTGGCCGCCGATGAGACACGCGCTGCCGGCGGCGGCGGCGAGTTCGCGAACAAGGGGGGCGGCCAGGCTTGGCGGATAGTTCTCCGTCAGGAGCGCGAAAGCATGGGTGAGAAGCGCGTCGCCGGCGAGAAGGGCGGTGGCTTCGTCAAATTTTTTGTGCGCGGTGGGACGTCCGCGCCGAAGGTCGTCATTGTCCATGCAAGGCAGATCGTCGTGGATCAGCGAATAGGTGTGCACGCACTCGATGGCAACGGCGGCGGGCAGGGCATCGGTATTTTCCCCGAACAGCCCGGCCGCGGCGAGAACAAGGACGGGGCGGAGGCGTTTGCCGCCAGCCTGCATCGAGTAGCGCATGGCTTCGTGGATCCGGCGCGGGCCGGCCGCGCCAAGTCCGGCGGAGGGGGCGATGTCGGTCGCACTCACGGGCGGCAGAAAGCGATCGAGGCCCGCTTCGATGCGGGCGAGATGGGCGTTAAATTTGGTTGAGAAGTCCATATTGGCGGCTAGGTTGCGCGCGAATTACTTTCCGCCGCAATGCCTACGCTTGAGCAAGTTTGCAAACGGTTATTTGGCGATTCGTCGTGGTTTGTGAAATGCGCGGTGGGCGGGCTATTGCTGGCGGTCCCGGTCGCCCATTTTTTTTCGTTCGGTTTTCTCTACGAATTGGTGGCCCGGGCGCGACGAGGTGACAGCCTGGAGTTCCCGGAATGGGAGGATTGGCGGCGGCTGTTTGTCAACGGCGTGGCGGCGTTCGTGGTTTTTCTCGCATTGGGGGTTGCGCCACTGGCCGTCGGCTGGCTGCTGACGCTGCCGTTGCGGTTCTTTTCCTTCGGGATGTTCGCTTACGTACCGATGATTCCCGGGGCGTTGTTGGCCGGACCGTTGAGCGCGGCGGGCCTGTATCAATACCAGAAACGGGAGGAATATCGCGACGCCTTTCGGCTGCGGGTGCTGGTGTCGATGCTGGCCGCAGGCCGGGTGAGGTTCTTGGTGCCGACCTTTGCCCTGATCGGATTTCTCGCCGTTGGCAGCCCATTGATGACTTTTACGATTTTTGCAGGATTGGCGGGCGGCTGGACATTCTACGCGGCGCTTTTTCGGGCCATAGAAGAATCTCGCAAAACCGGCGGACGGACGCCATAAGATCAGGCCGTTTTGCACTATGCCTACTTACGATTACGTTTGCACGAAGTGTGCCCATGCTTTCGAGGCGTTCCAATCCATGAAGGACGCTCCGCTGGTCAAATGCCCGAAATGCGGGCGAAAATCGCTCAAACGCCTGATGGGCGGCGGCGCCGGGCTGATTTTTAAGGGCAGCGGATTCTACGAAACCGATTACAAAAGATCTTCCCCTAAAAAAAGCGACGACTCTGCCAAACCGAGCAAACCGGCAAGCGAAAGCAAGCCGGCGCCGGCCGCTGCCTCAACCTAGGAGCAAGCCATGAATAAAAAAGTCCTGCGTGCCTTGAATGGGCCGAGCGCCACCGAAGTGACGCTCGGCGCACTGCTGAGCCTGATTCTAGGTGTGGCGTTGGCCGCCCTTTACCTCACATTCAAACCGGTATCGGTGGTCAATAAGCTGCCCGACCCGAACAAACGCGAGGAAGGGATGGTTTATTACCTCCAAGGCGGCAAAGACGTGGGCAAGGACCGGCTGCTTTTGCGCAAACAGCAGCTTTTTGTCGAAGGCAACTCGATCACTCTGACCGAAGATGAACTTAATGCGTGGCTGGGCTCGAACAACCCCACACCCAAAAAGCCGGAAGCGGAGCCCCCTCCCGAAGGAGGGGACGCGAAACCGGCCCCGAAAACCCCACTGTTCACGCCGAATGAGTTGAATTTCCGCATCTTGACCGAAGACGGCAAGGGCGTCCTGCAAATCGGTTATCCCTGCACGCTGGACATGATCGGGCTTGACGGAGCGGTCATTGTGCAGATGAGGGGTGATTTCCGGAAGGCGGGTGATATCTTCGTCTATGAGCCGACCACGTTTTTAATCGGGTCATTGCCGGCGCAACGGATCCCTGCCTTGGCGGCCTTCGTCCTGCAAAAAATTTATGCGGCGCAACAGCTGCCGGATGAAGCCGAACTCCTGGCAGCATGGAAGAAGCTCGAAAACGTCACCATCGAAGGCAACAGCTTGCGGTTGACCATGGCGAAGTAGGAAGACAAGTAGCTGGTATTTTGTAATTAGTCGTTTGTGACGGAAGGAACCGCGGGCATGGCGTTTAACGTCCTGCCTCCAAGGATGACCAATTTCCAACTACCAACTACCCGCAGGTTCCTTAGAACGCCGACAGCAGCTTCTTGAGGTCGACGTGCTCGAAAATAAGCTGTTTGATGACGGGAATCTTGTCCATGTCCTGCGGCTGGGTCTTGACCGTCATGCTGTTGATTTTTGACGTGATGGTGTAGCTTTCTCCCTGGGCGGTGATGACCGGGATGTCGGTCTGGGCGAGCAGCTCCAAGAGTTTTTCGTGGGGCAGGATGTCGTTAGTGAGAATGAGGCCGGCAATGGTTTTCCGGCCAAATAGGCGGGCGCTGGAAATGGCGGCGAGGATGATATCGTCGCGGTCCCCAGGCGTAATGATCAGGGTGCCGGGTTGTAGATAATCGACGATGCCCTTGGCCGTCATGGCGCCGACGATGACCCGCGAGACGCGTTCGGTCGGCGCGGTCGCGCGGGCGTTGAGCCATTGGCCGCCGATTTCTTCGGCGATCTGGAGAAGGTTGGGCGCCGACAGCATCGGTTGCACGGGCAGCACACCGAGCAACGGCACGCCGAGGCGGGAAAGGCCCAGGCCGGCGAATTCGACGATCTGCGGAATCTTGTCGGCTTCGACCTTGTTCAAGATCGCGCCGATGACCTCGACCCCCTCTTTGTCGAAGAGGGCCTTATTCAGCGCGATCTCGTCGATGGGGCGGCCGATGCCGCCGGGGCTGACCAGGATGACCTTCGCATTGAGCAGCTTCGCCACGCGGGCGTTGGACAGTTCAAAAACGGAGCCGACGCCGGCGTGCCCGGTGCCTTCGATGAGGGTGAAATCCTTCTCCCATGAAACGCGGTCGAAGGCGCGGCAGATCTTGTCCACGATTTCGGCGTACATCATTTCAGGCTGAGCCAGGAAACGGCGCGTAAAGGTGCTGTCCACCGTGACCGGACTCATGCTCTCGATCGGCACCCGGACATGATAAATCGTGTCGAGCAGGTAGGAGTCTTCGTCGACCTTGTGGCCCTGAACCTCGATGAAACGCTGCCCGACCGGCTTGATGAAGCCGACGCGGGGGAAAAGCGATTGAAGGGCGGCGAAGAGACCGAGACAGGTCGTCGTCTTGCCGTCGTTCATGCGCGTGGCGGCGACGAAGATGCGCTTGGTAATGGTGTTCGTCGGGGTCCGAAGCAGCGGAAGCGGCGGCTGGGTAAATGGATTTTGCGGAGGCATGGGCCGAAGTCAGGGGGTGCCGTAGAGCAGGCGGGGGTCGGTGGCCTGGCAGCCAACGACGGTCGCGGCGCCGAAGATGTCGTGGGCGCTGGCCCCGCGGCTGATTTCGGCTGCCGGTTTGCTGAGCCCGGTGAGGATCTGGCCGAAGGTATTGGCGCCGGCCAGGATTTGGATGAGTTTATAGCCGATATTGGCGCTGTTGAGATCGGGAAAAATGAGGACGTTGGCGCGGCCGGCCACTTGGCTGCCAATTTTTTTGGCCTGGGCGGTATAGGGGTCGAGCGCGGCATCGACCTGGATTTCGCCGTCGATTTCGAGCGGAAGATGCCCGGTCAGGGCCTTGGCGCGGGCCAGCTCCGTGGCGGTGCGGACCTTGACCAGCGACGGTTGGGTGGACTCGCTCTTGGAGGCGTAACTGAGCATCGCGATGCGCGGGATCTCGTTGGTCAGATGATGGGCGATCATGGCGGTCGACAGCGCGATGTCGCAAAGCTGCTCGGCGGTGGGGTCGGGGATGACGCCGCAGTCGGCGAGAAAAAGCGAGCCGTCGCTGCCGACCTTTTTTTCGTCGAAATCGAGAATCATAAGCGAGGAGGCGACACGGACGTTTTCCAGGCGCGGAATGATCTGGGAGAGCGGTCGCAGGGCGCTGGAAGCGGTCACGGTGGCTCCGGCGACCAAGGCGTCGACCCGGCCGGTCGCGAGCATCATCGTGGCAAAATAGTTGGTGTCGCACATCGCGGTGCGGGCCTCGTCGGCCGTCAGGCCTTTGTTGCGACGGAGTTGGGTGAATTCCAGGGCCAAAACGCCGAAGTCCTCGCTGCGCACGGGCTCGATCAGGCGCATGCCCTCGAGATTGATGTCGAGCTTGGCCGCCGCGCTTTTGATGGCGGCGCGGTCGCCGAGCAGAATGGGAACCCCCATCCTCCGCGTAACCCATTGACGCGCCGCCTGCAGGATGCGCGGGTCGCTCCCTTCCGGGAAGACGATGCGCTTCGGATGACGCTGGAGCTTTTCGACAAGTTTTGGAACGAGCGGCATGGCAGGCAGAGTGTTTCCCGGCGGCGGCAGCGTCAATCCCTAGCAGCGTGTCGGACTTTGAGAACACGCTGATTAACCAAAATGGGCGGTCCATTTTGGAACGGACTGCCAGCAGCGGACTTTTTTCGGGTTTTCGCCGGGGCGCTGATCAAAAAGTTCCGGGGTGTTGTCGGTATCCCGTTTTTTCAACTCCGACACGGCCCAAATGGCGGAGCCATTTGTTTAGAGGCCATGAAGGCGGACAAGTTGGGCGATCTTGGCCATCTTGTTCGCCTTCACGGCCTCTAGGGTTAAATCTTGCTAAGGGAAATCAGCGCCGCGAAAACTTCGGCTGTGTCCAAGCACCTGAAGAACATCGGGATCATATCGGTCCTGACCCTCGTTTCGCGTTTTCTGGGGCTGCTGCGCGAATCCCTCCAGCTGGCTATTTTTGGCGCGGGCGAACTGCTCTCCGCCTTCAATACGGCCAATATTTTTCCGAATCTATTTCGGCGCCTTTTGGCCGAAGGCTCCCTGACCGCCGCCTTTATCCCGGTTTTGCAGGAGGAGTTGCATCACAATGGAAAAGCCGGTGCCTGGGCCCTTCTCTCCAAAGTGACGTCGTGGCTGATCGCCGTTTCCGGCGGCCTCGCGCTGTTTGCCATGGTTCTTTGTAGCCAGTCGCGGCTGATT